>JALOQG010000254.1 GCA_025453505.1 Myxococcota bacterium
GTCGGACGCAGTGCATGCGCTGCGTGCCGACCCGGCGCTTGCGGCGCGACTGGGCAGCGCCGCGCGGCGTGTGCTCGAAGCCGAACACGATCCGGCGTCGCTCGCACGTCGCGTCGTCACTCTGCTCGAGACGATCGCCGCAAAGCGCCGCTGAGCCGCAGGCGAATCGTCGCACGCAGCAGCGCTCACGCGTCTCGCGTCGCGGAAGTCCTCGCCGAGATCGATCCGCTCCGGGATCCGATCCGTCTCCGGCGCGCGCCTGCGGCGAGCGTGCCGAGCGCGAGCATGGCGCTCATCGCGGCGCCGGGCTCCGGCACGGTCGTGCATCCCGTGCTCGCCATCGCCGGCCGCGCGTCGCTCCAGTCGGCGCAGGAGCCGGCGGGACCGATGCCGAGCGAGCCCGTCTCCGGATAGGACACCAGCTCCCCGTCCGCATCGCGGAAGACGAAGTAGTAGCGATGACAGCCGCTTCCGACGCCGCCGACGTCGGCCTTCCAGGCGCCGTTCTCGGGCACGCCGCGGCCGAGTGCCATCGGTACGCACGCGCCGTCGACGACGACGTCCGCGGCCTCGGGCGCAGCCGTCGCGTAGAAGCTCGCCCATGCCTCGACGCTCGGCGCCTGACGCGGCCAGTGGGAGCCCGAAGCGATTTCGTGCTGCTCGCCGCCGCTCGACGAGAAGTCGCCGACCGAGTAGCCGCTCGTCCCGAAGCCCACCGCGCCCGCCGATTTCAAGAGCAGCCAGCGATGGCCGTTGGTCTGGCTGAACGAGCACGCCGGATTCGAGGACGGCTCGTAGAGCCAGAGATGGAAGGCGTAGTCGGGATCGGAGGGCGAAGCGATGATCTCGCCCGACGGTCCGCCGCCGAAGAGCGAGACCCGCGCGCTGAAGCTCGTACACGACCCGCTGCACTGGTTCGCGCCGCCGACGCACGAGCAGCTCGCAGCGCCGTTGCAGGCGTTCGGGTACAGCGCGTCCAGATTGCCGACCAGCGTACAGCTCGACGTGTGGGCGAAATAGCCGTTCTGCACCTGATGCGCGGCGTGGAAGCGCGCGGCGCGATTCAGCGCGCGCTTGTAGTAGAGCGGAGGCTGCGGCGCGTAGCAGGCGGCCTCGCCGCAATTGGCTCCGCAAGCATCCATCTCGAGCTGCGGATCGACGCGCGCACGGTTGGCGAGCTGGTGCATCACGCGCTCGGACCAGCTCGGAAAGCCGCCGACGCTCTCGCCGACGGCGAACGCCGGCGACGCAGCGAGCGTGGCGACGATTGCGAGAGCCGGCAGGAACCGCATGCCCGCTCGTATCGGCCGGTTCGCGAGGCGACCTTCGCCGCCGGCGACTCCGCGGCGAGCAGCCTGCAGCTCGGCTTCGTCGGAGTGCAACACGAACGCGACCAGCGCGCAGCGCGTCGGCTCGGTCGGACCCGCTTCCGATCGGCCGGGAGCGACGAGCGCTTCGATCTCGCGCGGAGCTGCACGGTTTGACATCGTGGAGACGGCCCCTGCCGTCCCCGCACCAGCAAGGTGCGTGCGGCACGACACGATCGTCGTGGCTCTGGTGCAAGCGATGTTGTTCGATTCTCTGATCTTCGCGATCGCGAACGCGTGGCTCTACGCCGGGAACTTCCAGCTCGTGCGCTACTGCTGGCGCTTCAACCGCCACCTGCCCGACATCGCCAATCCGCAGCGCTATTCCGAGCGCATGCTGTGGCGGAAGCTGGTGGATCACAATCCGCTCTTCGTGCTCTTCGCCGACAAGCTCGCCACCAAGGAATATCTCCAGCGCCGCTGCCCGGAGCTGGCGCTGCCCCGCACGCTCTGGATCGGTCGCGACACCGACGAGATCCCGGACGAGGTGCTGGCCGGCGACGTCTTCGTGAAGGCGAATCACGGCTGTGGCTTCCACTGGCGCATCCGCGGCGGTCACTGCGATCGCGCCGCCCTCCGGCAGGTGTCCAGACGCTGGCTGGCCGCGGTCCACGGCAGGACGTTCGGCGAGTGGGCCTACTCGCAGGTGGAGCCGAAGTTGTTCGTGGAGGAGGCGATCGGCGATGCGGAGACCGATCTGATCGAGTTCAACATCCGCGCCTCCAACGGCAGGGCGATCCTCGGCTCGGTGCTCGGACGCTGCAAACTGCCGGATCAATGGTTGGTCTCGCTGGACGTGGCGGGCGCTCCCACGCGCGGCACGAGGGACGCAGAGGACGGTCCGATCGCGCCGCTGCCGCCCGGTCTCGAGATCCGCGAGCCGTATGTCCGCGCCGTGCGGTTGGCCGAACGGATCAGCGTGGGAGTGGACTACGTGCGGGTCGACTTCATGTGGAACGGGAGCGAGTTGTTCGGCGGCGAGATCACGACCTACCCGGCGGCGGGTCTGAAGGACCCTGCCAACGCTTCGGTCGCTGCGCTGATCGGGGATGGCTGGGACCTCCGGCACACGCACTTCCTGAACGCGCCACAGAGCGGCTGGAAGCGGATCTATGCCGGCGCGCTCCGGCGGCGATGGTCCTCGGGCTCCCCGAAACTCCCGTAGGAGCCCTGCAGAATCCGAAGGCTACGTTCCGAACACCTCGGCCCACCCCCACCACGGGGCGGGACGGGGCGATTTGCGTTTGCAGTCCGCCCATCGGAGTCCGCTTCGTCCGTGTCCGACGCCGTCCGCAGTCTCGACGAACTGGTCTCGCGCGTTCTCGCGCGCAAGCGCGGCGTGCGCGTGACGGGGCTGCGCGGCGCGGCGCGCGCGTGGGCGGGCGCGCAGCTCGTACGCTCGACGGCGACACCCGCGCTCTTCCTCGCGCCCGACGCGAAGTCCGCCGACGCGCTGCTCGAAGATCTCCGCGTGTTCCTCGGCGAGCCCACGCCCGAAGAGGGAGGCCGCGTGCGTCCCTTTCCGCGCCCCGACACACTTCCGTACGACCGCTTCTCGCCGCAGACCTTCGTCGTCAGCCAACGCATGGACGTGTTGCACCGTTGGGCTTCCGGACCGGAGAACGTCGCCGGCCTGGTCGTCGTCGCGCCGATCACGGCCCTCGCGCTGCGCGTACCGTCCCGGGCCGCACTGCGCGCCCGGACGCGGCAGATCACCATCGGGCAGTGGACCGATCGCGAGGAGCTCGTCGCGGATCTCGTCGCGGCGGGCTACGCGCGCATGACGATCGTCGAGGAGCGCGGCGAGATCGCGGTGCGCGGCGGCATCGTGGACGTGTTTCCGCCGCACGCGGCGAAGCCGCTGCGCATCGAGCTGCTCGGCGACGAGGTCGAGTCGATCCGCGAGTTCGACGCGGCGAGCCAGCGCTCGCAGGAGCGTGTCGGTTCCGTCGCGCTGCCGCCGCCGCGCGAGATCCTGCTCGACCGCGATCTCCTGATCGAACGCTCCGCCGCGATCCGCGCCGAGGCCGAAGCGCAGGGCGCGGACGCGCGCGGCACCGACGAGATGCTCGACGCGCTCTTGCGCGGCACGCTGCCGCCCGGCGCCGAGAGCCTCGCGCCGTGGCTCCAGCCGGAGCTCGAGAGCGTCTTCGACTACCTGCCCGGCGACGCGCTCGTCGTGGTCGAAGAGCCCGAAGCGGCGTTCGACCGGCTCGCGCGTTTCGGCGACGAGGCGGCGCACGGCGCCGACGCCGCGCGTGCAGCCGGCCGCGTCGTCGCAAAGCCGGACGCATTGCTGGTGGCGACCGACGCGATCCACCACGCCCTCGCACGCTGCAATCCCGTCGCGATCGAGCGGCTCGACGTCGCAGACGACGACGACGGCGCGCGCATCGCGGTGCGTGCCGGCGATCACGATGCGCTGCGCCGCGAGCTCGCGCGCGGCCGCACCGGCGACGCCGCGCTGCTGCCGCTCGTGTCGGCGCTCGAGCAGTGGCTGCGCCAGCGCTGGCGGGTCGTCGTCGCGGCGCCGGCGCTGTCGGGTGCCGAGCGCCTGCGCCAGCTCCTGAACGAGTACGGACTCGACGCGAAGCTCGCGCGCGACGCGAAGCCGGAGCCGCTCTGGGGCCGGCCCGGGCAGATCGAAGTGCGCGTCGCCGCGCTCTCCGAGGGCTTCGCGCTGCCCTTCGCGCGGCTGGCGGTGATCACCGAGGAGGAGATCTTCGGGCCGCGCGAACGGCGTCGCACCAAGGTGTCGGTTCGGGAGGCCGCCGCGCTCGAGTCGCTCGCGCAGCTCGAACCGGGCGGCTTCCTCGTCCACGCCGAGCACGGCATCGGCGTGTATCGCGGCCTCGTGCAGCTGGCGGTCGGACCGCGGGCCGGCGGCGCCGCCAACGAGTTCCTGCGCATCGAGTACGACGGCGGCGACCGCCTCTTCGTGCCCGTGCACCGGCTCTCGCAGGTGCAGCGCTACGTCGGCGCAGAGGGCGTGCCGCCGCGCCTCGACAAGCTGGGCGGCGCGACCTGGGAGAAGGCCAAGGCGCGCGTCAAGCACGCGCTGCGCGACATGGCGAAGGAGCTGGTCTCCGTGCACGCGGCGCGCGCGCTGGCCGAAGGCTTCGCGTTCTCGCCGCGCGACCGCGCGCTCGAGGAGTTCGAGGCCGGCTTTCCGTACGAGGAGACGACCGACCAGCTCGCCGCGATCGAGGACGTGCTCGGCGACATGCAGCGCTGCGAGCCGATGGACCGGCTCGTGTGCGGCGACGTCGGCTTCGGCAAGACGGAAGTCGCGGTGCGCGCGGCCTTCAAGGCGGTGATGGACGGCAAGCAGGTCGCCGTGCTGGTTCCGACCACCGTCCTGTGCGCCCAGCACGAAGAGACCTTCCAGAAGCGCTTCTCCGGCTATCCCGTGCGCGTCGATTCGCTCTCGCGTTTCCGCTCGCCGAAAGAAGCGAAGGCGGT
>JALOQG010000255.1 GCA_025453505.1 Myxococcota bacterium
CGCTCGCCGGACTCGTTCGGGCGCCAGCGCGACATGGAGCGCGCGGTCGAGCGGAACCTGGGCGCGCTCACGCCCGCGCGCGCGGCGGAGATCCTGCGGGATCGCAGCGGCCACGCGTTTCCCAACGCGACCAGCGTCGGCAACTTGTTGGTGCTGAACGCGGCCGTGGTGCAGCCGGCGACTGGAATGCTCTGGCACTCGACGACCCGCCAGCCGCACGCGCCGTTCGGGGAATACGCCGCGTTCTCGGCGCGCCGCGACGCGAACGGCGCGCCCGCGCTGCCGGCATCGCCCGCCCTCGCGAGCGATGCCTTCGCGGCCGAACGCGATGCGATCGCGCGCGCACGGCGCGCCGTTGACGCGCAGCGCCGCGGTCGCGCGGCCGAGGCGCGCGAGATCTGGGACGCGCTCGCGATCGAGATTCCCCCGCGCCTCGATCCCGCGCGCGTCGCGCTCGCGCGGGCGCACGCCCTGCACGTGCTCGAGGAAGACGAGGCCGCCTTCACGGCCCTCGCGCCGGCCCTGGACCCGAGCGCTCCCTACGACGCGCGCGCCTATGGGCTCGCGCAGCGCGCTTGGCTCGCCGACCGGCTCGGCCGGCGCGACGAGGCGCTGCGCCTGTGGAACGCGCTTCTCGCGCACCTCGACGCGGCGCCGGAGTTCAACGCCTTCGAGAAGCTGCGCGCGCGCGCCGAGCAAGGCCTGGCCGGGCCGGCCGGGGGCTCGTTGCCGATGAGCTGGTGGGACGTCGGCGTTTCGCGCTGAGGCACGAGATCTCATTGACTGACCGGACGGTTCTGGTCACTTTGTCTCTCGATGAGTGCCCGAGCCACGGACCCCGTCGCCACCAGCCGCCGCGCCGCGGGCCGCGAGCGTCGCCACTTGCGCATCCTCGCTGCGGCCGAGCAGCTCTCCGCGGAACAGGGATTCGCGAAGACGACGGTCGACGAGATCGCCGCCGCGGCGGGCGTCTCGAAGGGCCTCGTCTACCAGCACTACGAGTCGAAGGAAGCACTGCTTCTCGCGATCTGGCTGCGCCTCGTCGAGGCTTGGACCGCGGCGACCCAGAGCGCCAAGCTGACCGGCGGCTCGGTCGCCGACGCGATCGGCGAGGGGATGCGCCTCTCGTTCGAGCACGTGCGCGCGACGCCGCTCTTGCGCCGGATCCTCGCGCAGGATCCCGGCAGCATCCTCGCGGGCGGACCCGCGGGCATCGCCGCCTTCGCCCGCACATATCGCAGCGGGCTCGAGCCGGTGCTCGAGTGGGGCGTCCGCAACGGCGAGCTGCGCGCCGACCTCGACGTCGCGCACACCGCCGAGGTGGTCTGGCTGCTCCACTACTCGCTGACGCGCGAACTCTGCGTCGGCCCCCGCTCCGCCGAGCGCACCGACGCCGACGCGTTCGTGCGTGCGGCCGTCGCGCTGCTGGTCGAAGGCCTGCGCGAGCACGGCTCGCGCGGCCCACGACCTTCTCGCTGAACTCCGGTCGCGCGGACACCCTCCGCGACGACCCGGCGCCGGACACACTGCCCATGTGTCCGGCGCCCTTCCGCGAGGGTCGCCGCGGCGCGAGGTGTCAGGCCAGCTCGAGCTCGCCGCTGCGCTGGCGCCGTTCGATCTCCATGTCGTGGTCGACGTCGGACGTCGTGTTCGTCTCGAAGTCCAGGATGCCGAGCGCCTCGAAGCGGGCGCGCTGCTTCGGCGAGAGCAGGCCGAGGCTCTTCACGTTCGGGACGATCTTCGAGAAGAGCCGGTAGCGGAACTGCTTGGCGAGGTCCGACTGGTCCGAGTGCGCGATGCACTCGTCCGGATCGAGCCCCATCGACTCCCAGACCTCGCGATTCGTGATGCGGTCGCGCATCAGCACGCAGGCCTCGTAGACGAACTCCTCGCGCTCGTTGCGGTCCTTCTCGGAGAGGTTCTCGCAGAACTCGCGCAGCGAGAGCACGCCGAACGCGACGTGGCGCGACTCGTCCTCCATCACCGCGGCGGTGAGATCGCGCAGCAGCGGATTGCTCGCGGTGTCGCGGATCGTGCCGAAGGCCGCCAGCGCGAGGCCTTCGACGATGATCTGCATGCCGAGGAACTTCATGTCCCAGCGCGAGTCGGTCAGGATCTGGTCGAGCAGCTGCTTGAGCTGCGGATTCACCGGGTACTCGTGCTGCAGCTTCTCCTGCACGAAGCGGCGGTACACCTCGACGTGACGCGCCTCGTCCATCACCTGCGTCGCGCCGTACTGCTTGGCTTCGTACCACGGCACGGAATCGACGATCTGCGCCGTCGCGAGCAGCGCGCCCTGCTCGCCGTGCAGGAACTGGCAGAGCTGCCAGGTGATCGCCTCGTGGCGCAGCTTCGCCTTCTCCTTCTCGGTCAGGCGATCCCAGATCGGCGTGCCGTAGATGCCGATGCCCATGTCGGGCACGAGGCCCTTCTCCGGATCGACGTCGATCGACCAGTCGAGGCGGTCGGTGCCGTTCCACTGGTCGCGCTTGGCGTTCTCGTAGAGGCGCATCAGGCGCTTGCGGGTCGCGTCGTACTCCCAGTTGTACGCAACGCTCTGCGGAACCGAGAGCGCTTCGATGGGCTGGGCGGGATGCAGGCGGTCGAGGGCGGTCATCGATCGGAGTCTCCTGAAGGGGCGCGGGTGTGGGGAACGCCGAGATACGCGAGGTAGGCCCGCGTCAGCTCGGAAGACAGCTCGTCGTCCGTGAGGGCGAGTACGGAGGAGCGCATCTCACCGAAGAGGACCGCGCTCTCGATCGTGCTCACGGTCAGCGTCAGGCCGAACGCGGCGGCGCGGGCCGGATCGGCGTGATCGATCTCCGCCCGGCGCGCGAGCAGCAGTTCGGACAGCTTCGTGTTGACGTAGTGAGAGAGGCGCTCCTGGCGCGCGCGGAACTCGCCGTCGCTGTGGTTGCGCACGACGAACGCGCGGATCAGACCGCGCCGCTCGCGATAGATCTCGACCAGGAAGCGGACGACCGAGCGCAGGATCCCGGGGATCGGCACGCCGTCCCAGCGGGCGGGATCGAGCGCCGCGTCGGCGGTCGCGGTGGCCTGCTCGAAGTAGCGCTCGTAGAGCGCGTAGAGCAGACCGTCCTTGTCGCGGAAGCGGGCGTAGAAGGCGCCGACCGACGACTCCGCGCGACGCGCGATCTCGGCGACGGTCGCGTCCTCGAAGCCCTTCTCGGCGACCAGCGCCTCGGCGGCGTCGAGGATGCGGTCGAGCGTCTCCTGGCTCCGCACCTGGCGGGGCGGCCGGACCCAGCGGAGATCGGGAGCTTTCGGATCGCTCGGCACGCGCGACTGCCACCTTTCGGGTCGCTTCCGTAGGGAAAAGACCTGTTTGAATCAGAACCGTGGTTCTGTTTCCGGTGTTTAGCCTGGTCTGGTACCCGACGTCAACGGATCAGAACGAAAATTCTGTTTCTAGGCGATGGTGGAGCGGGCGAAGAGCGCCTCTTCGCGGTTCTCGTGCTTGCGCAGGCCGTCGGCGAGCTCGGCGAAGGCGGCGACCCGGCCCGCGCCGGTCGCCGCGGTGTCGGCGATCAACCGGGCGAGAGCCTCGCGGAAGACGCCGTGTTCGCGGACCAGGTTCTGGATCTCCGCGGCGAAACCCGGGTCGAGCCCGTGCAGGGCCGGGAAGTGCACGTCTTCCTCGATCGCGAAGTGCGCGAGCAGCGCCCGCTCGAGACTGCGCAGCGACGCCGCGATTGCGGACGCGCTCCCGCTCTCGAAGGCGGCGCGGACCTCGCGCTCGAAGGCGTCGAGCGCCTCGTGCTGCGCGGCGACGCGCCTGGCCTCGTGCGCGAGCCGCATGCGAAGTCCGGGATGATCGTTGGGCGCCATGGCGGCACGAATAGCACCGCCCGTGCGCCCGGCGCTCAGTGCGGCACGGGAAACTTCGCGAGCTTGCGCTGGAGCGAGCGGCGGTGGATTCCGAGCCGGCGCGCCGCCTCGGAGACGTTGCCCCCGACGTCGACGAGGACGCGCTGGATGTGCTCCCACTCGACACGCGCGAGCGTCGGCGCACGGAAAGCGGCATGGGTCTCGTTGCGAGGAACCTCCTCGCCCGGCGCCTCGGCCCGCGCGAACGCGGCGAGCAGGTCGTCCACGTCCGCGGGCTTGGTCAGATAATGCGTCGCGCCGAGGCGCACGGCTTCGAGCGCCGTGGCGATGCTGCCGTAGCCGGTGAGGACGACGACCTTGGTCGTCGCGTCGATCGCCTTGAGCGCGCGCACGACGTCGAGCCCGTCCCCCTGCGGCATCCGCAGATCGACGACTGCGAACTCGGGGCTCTCCTCGCGCGCGAGACGCAGTGCCGCGGCTTCATCGGACGCCTCACGTACCTGGAATCCACGCTCGCGGAACGCGCGCGCGAGCCGCGTGCGTAGCGGCGTGTCGTCGTCCACGACCAGCAGCGTGCGCGCTTCGTCCGCCGCCGTCACGCGCGGGAGCCTGCGCTCGGATCGCGCAGCACTTCGAGAACGGCCCGCGTGCCGCGCCCCGGCTCGGAGTCGAGCGACAGACGCCCGCCGAGCCGCTCTGCCACCGCACGCGACAGGAAGACTCCGAGGCCCATGCCGCCGCCCGCTTCGCGCGTCGAGAAGAATGGCTCCCCCGCGCGCGCGAGCACGTCGGAGCTCATGCCGGCGCCGAGGTCGCGCACTTCGAAGCGAGCGACGCAGCCCGCGGCGCTCGCGGCGATCGACACCGTACCGGCGTCGGCGGCCGCGAGACCGTTGCGCACCAGGTTCACCAGCGCCTGCGCGAGCGCCGCACGCGGCGCGCGCAGCGTCGCGACCGGGTCGGCGCAGGCGATGGCGA
>JALOQG010000256.1 GCA_025453505.1 Myxococcota bacterium
GCAAACTCGATGCTGGTCAAGACGGCGCTCTTCGGCGGCGATCCGAACTGGGGGCGCATTCTCCAGACGATCGGCGCGGGGCAGGTGGCGATCCGCCTCGAGCGCGCCGTCGTCACGCTCGCGGGCGTCGCCGTGTTCCGGAGCGGTGCGCCGACGGGAGTCGCCGCGCGCCTGCGCGCCGGCCGCGGCCTGCGCAAGAAGGAGGTCGAGGTGGCAGTCGATCTCGGCGCCGGCCGGCACGAAGCGACCGTCTGGACCTGCGATCTCTCCTACGACTACGTCCGGATCAACGCCGACTACACCACATAGGCCCCAACCCCTCGAATTGACGCGGCTTCGCCCGCTCTGCTATCCCCCGCCCACTTCACACGCCTCGGACCGCCCGAGCGGTGTTCCAGGTGCTGCGCTTCGTGGCAGCCCAGGGAATCTCGGGACTGCCCGCCCTCTCCGCGTTCGCGGAGACGGAGGGACGGCAGGGGCGGACGCACAACCGCAAAGGAGATCCGCATGGCGGAGACGATTCCGCCGGGCGCCACGCCCGGTGACGCAGCGACGGCGGCCGCGCCGGCAGAAAGCATGGCGGCGTACGTCGCCCCGGCGCCCCTCTCGGTCAAGGCCCTGATCGAGGCCGGCGCCCACTTCGGACACCAGACGCATCGCTGGAACCCGAAGATGAAGAATTTCATCTTCGGCGAGCGCAACGGGATCCACATCGTGGATCTCGACCAGACCCTCGAGCGCTTCCGCGGTGCCCTCGACTTCCTGCGCAAGACCACCGCGAACGGCGGCAAGGTCCTCTTCGTCGGCACCAAGCGGCAGGCCGCGATCCCGGTGCAGTCGGAATCCGCGCGCGCCGGCCAGCTCTTCGTGAACAACCGCTGGCTCGGCGGGACGCTCACGAACTTCCGCACCGTCAAGAAGTCGCTCGACCGCTTCAAGGAGCTGCTCGCGACGATGGAGAACGCGGAGGAGTGGAACGCCCTCTCCAAGAAGGAGCGCTCGGGCATCCAGCGCGACGTCGATCGCTACCGCAAGTCGCTCGACGGCCTGCGCGAGATGACGAAGCTGCCCGCCGCGATCTTCCTGATCGACGTGAAGCGTGAACACATCGCGGTCGCCGAAGGACGCCGGCTCGGCATCCCGATCGTCGCGGTGGTGGACACCAACTGCGACCCCGGTGGCATCGACTTCGTGATTCCCGGCAACGACGACGCGACGCGCGCGATCCAGCTCTATTGCGGCTGGGTGGCCGAGGCGTGCGTCGACGGGGCGCAGCTGCACGAGGCGAAGGTCCGCTCCGAGGCCAGCGAGGAGAGCGGTGTACGGCGCGGCGACGGCGAAGCGCATGCGGGTGGCATGGGCCGTGTCGTCGTCGAGATCAAGCAGCCGCCGCGCCGCGGGCGCGGTGCGCGCCGCGGTCCCCCGGGCAGCGGCCCGGGCGGCACGCGCAGTGCCGGCGTCGAGCACGATCCCGAGGAGGCGGCGCCGTCCGCTCCCGTCGAGGTGGCCGAGGCCCCGGCCCAGTCCGAATAGCGCCGGCGCCGCGCGCGCGGCGCCCGAACCAGGAGACGAGCAGTGGCGGAGATCTCGGCCGCAGCAGTGAAGGGTCTGCGTGATCGCACCGGCGCAGGCATGATGGAGTGCAAGAAGGCGCTGAGCGAGGCGGGCGGCGACATCGACAAGGCCGTGACGTTGCTCCGCGAGCGCGGTCTCGCGAAGGCCGCCAAGCGCGAGGGGCGTGCCAGCAACGAGGGCACCGTCGCGATCGCTCTCGCCGGCACCGCCGCCGCGGCGGTCGAGCTCGGCTGCGAGACCGACTTCGTCGCGCGCACCGACGAGTACCAGGCGTTCGCACAGCAACTCGCGCGGGTCGCGGCGCAGAGCGGAGCGGCCTCGGTCGACGCGCTCGCGAAGGCATCGCTCGACGGTGCGCCCGTCGACGAACGCGTGAAGGCCATCGGCGCAAAACTCGGCGAGAACGTGGTCGTGAAGCGCGTCGGCCGCCTCGAGGCGCCCGCCGATGGCTTCACGGGCGGCTACGTCCACGCGGGCGGCAAGCTCGGCGTGCTGGTCGCGTTCTCCGGCACCGCGCGGGGCGCAGGCGCAGAGACGCTGGCCAAGGAGATCGCGATGCACGTCGCGGCGGCCGATCCGTCGCCGGTGTCGATCGATCGCAGCGGCGTGCCGGCGGACCTGATCGCGCGCGAGCGCGAGCTCTTCTCGAAGCAGGCCGCGCAGAGCGGCAAGCCCGAGAAGGTGATCGAGAAGATCGTCGAGGGACGCATCAACAAGTTCTACGCCGAGGTGTGTCTCGTCGAGCAGCCGTTCGTGATGAACCCCGACCAGACGATCGGACAAGTGCTCGCCGAGCGCGGCAAGCAGCTCGGCGCCGACGTCGCGGTCACCGGCTTCCTGCGCTTCCGTCTCGGCGAGGAAGCCGCCGCGTGAAGGCGTCCTACCACCGCGTCGTGATCAAGCTCTCCGGCGAGGGGCTCGCGGGGGACGCCGGCTTCGGCATCGCGCCGGCCGTGATCCGCGCGATGGCCGAGGAGATCCGCGACACGCACCGTCTCGGCGTGCAGATCGCGATCGTGATCGGCGGTGGCAACATCATCCGCGGCGTCTCGGCGGCGTCGCAGGGCATGGACCGCGCCACCGCCGACTACATGGGCATGATGGCCGGCGTGATCAACGGCGTCGCCCTGCAGGACGCGCTCGAGAAGGAGGACGTGCCGACGCGCGTGCTCTCCGCGCTCGAGATCAAGGAAGTGGCGGAGCCGTACATCCGGCGCCGCGCGATCCGGCACCTCGAGAAGGGCCGCATCGTGATCTTCGCGGCCGGCACCGGCAACCCGTACTTCACGACCGACACCGCCGCGGCGCTGCGCGCCGCGGAAGTGCACGCCGACCTGATCATGAAGGCGACCAAGGTGGACGGCGTGTACAGCGCGGATCCGCATCAGGACGACAGCGCGGAGCGCTTCGAGCAGCTCTCGTACGAAGAGGCGATCCGCCGCAACCTGCAATTCATGGATCAGACCGCGATCCAGCTCTGCCGCCAGAACCGGCTGCCGATCGTCGTGTTCGACATGACGGCGCCGGGGAACATCCGCAAGGTGGTGTGCGGCGAGAAGGTCGGAACGCTGGTCTCCGAGTAGGGGAGGGGCGATGGCCGCGAGGACTCCGGACTCCGTGCTCGCGCATGCGCGCGAGGAGATGGAGCGCTCGATCCAGCATCTGAAAGAGGACCTGCGCAAGGTGCGCACGGGCCGCGCCAATCCGTCGCTGCTCGACGGCATCCGCGTGGACTACTACGGAACGCCGACGCCGCTCAACCAGATGGCGAACCTCTCCTCGCCGGACCCGCGCCTGATCGTGATCGCGCCGTTCGACAAGAGCCAGCTGCAGGCGATCGAGAAGGCGATCCAGGCCTCGGACCTGAATCTCACGCCGAACAACGACGGCAAGGTGGTCCGCATCCCGATTCCGCCGCTCACCGAACAGCGCCGCAAGGAGCTGGTCAAGCACCTGCGCAAGGTGGCCGAACACCACAAGCTCGGCGTGCGCGAGGCTCGCCGCGAGGCCCTGGCCGCCCTCAAGGAGATGGAGTCGGACGGCGACCTGCCCGCCGACGACCGCGCCCGCGCCGACAAGAAGGTGCAATCGACGACCGACGAGTTCGTCAAGCAGGTGGACACGCAGGCCGACCAGAAGGAGCAGGAAATCCTTCAGGTTTGACGGGGGCGCACTGCGCTCCCTGGAGCCCCATTTCCCACATGCACGAGCGGCGCATCCGAGCCGAAGCAATTCCCGAGCACGTGGCCATCATCATGGACGGCAACGGGCGTTGGGCCGAGCGCCAGGGTCTGGATCGCATCCAGGGTCACCGCGCGGGCATCGAATCCGTGCGCGCGGTCGTGCGCGCCGCGCACGAACTGGGCGTACGCGTGCTGACGCTCTATGCCTTCTCCACCGAGAACTGGAGCCGCCCGAAGGGCGAGGTCGACGCGTTGATGGGATTGCTCGAGCACTACCTGGAGGCGGAGATCGAGGAACTCGATCGCAACGGCATCCGGCTGCGTGCGATGGGCCGCCTCGAGCGGCTGCCGGACGCGGCGCGCGCGAAGCTCGAATCGGCGATCGAGCGGACGCGCGACAACACCGAGATGACCGTGCTCTTCGCGCTCTCCTACGGCGGCCGCACCGAGATCGCCGATGCGGCGCGAAAGCTCGCGCGCGACGTCGAGCAGGGCAAGCTCGATCCCGATTCGATCGACGAAAAGACCTTCGCCGCCGCGCTCTACGAACCGGAGCTGCCCGACCCGGATCTGCTGATCCGCACCGGCGGCGAGGCGCGCGTCTCGAACTTCCTGCTCTGGCAGATCGCCTACACCGAGCTGCACGTCACCGAGGTGATGTGGCCCGAGTTCCGCAAGAGCCATCTGGTCGACGCCATCTACGCCTTCCAGCAGCGCGAGCGCCGCTACGGACTGACCTCCGAGCAGGTGCGCGAGGGCGGGGCGGGGAAGCGCTCGTGAAGCGGCTCGCGGTGCTCGGCAGCACCGGCAGCGTGGGCGAGCAGACGCTCGACGTCGCCGCCGCGTTCCCGGATCGCTTCGCCGTGGTCGCGCTCGCCGCGGGCCGTCGCGTCGAGAAGCTGGCCGAACAGGTCCGGCGCTTCCGGCCGGCGCTCGTGTCGGTCGGCGACGCGGAATCCGCTCGTGCGCTGCGCGCGCTGCTCGGCGCCGAGGCGCCGCGGATCGAGGTCGGCGCCGCCGGTCTCGAGGCGGTCGCTTCGAGCGACGCGGATCTCGTCGTATCGGCGCT
>JALOQG010000257.1 GCA_025453505.1 Myxococcota bacterium
GCGCCGCGGCCTCGAGGCGGGGCTGCCGCCGCGCGTCGATCTCGCACACGAGCGACGCCTGCAAGGCCTGCTCGCGGACACGATCGCCGGCGGTCTCGTGCGCACGGCGCACGACGTCGGCAGTGGCGGCCTCGCGGTCGCGCTCGCGGAGGCCGGCTTCACGGGACCCACGGCGTTGCGCATCGGTTGCCGGGTCGAGCTGGACGCCCGCATGCGCGTGGACGCGCAGCTCTTCGGCGAGTCGACGGGACGGGTCCTGATCGCGTGCGAAGAGGCCGATGCGGTGCTCGCACGCGCGCAGGCCGCGGGCGTGCCGGCACGACGCATCGGGGCGACCGGCGGCGACCGTGTCGTGATCGGCGCGGCGGGCCACCCCGCGTGGATCGACACCGATCTGGCTACTCTGCACGCTGCCTGGGCGGGGGCGATCCCGCGCCGACTGGAGACCTCGCGATGAGCTCCCCCCTCGAGCGACTCGTCGGCGACGAAGCCGCGCAGCGCCTCGCGCGCGAACGCGAGCGCGATCGCTATCACGACGCGTGCGGCGTGTTCGGCGTGCACGGTCATCCCGAAGCGGCGCATCTCACCTACCTCGGCCTCTACGCGCTGCAGCATCGCGGACAGGAGAGCGCCGGCATCGCGACCTCCAACGGGCGCGAACACTTCGTACATCGCGCGATGGGCCTGGTCGGCGACGTCTTCCACGAGAAGATCCTGCGCCAGCTGCCGGGCCGGCACGCGGTCGGTCACGTGCGCTACTCGACGACCGGCGAGTCGAGTCTGCGCAACGCGCAGCCGTTCTGCGCGACCACCGACGGCGGTCCGCTCGCGCTCGCGCACAACGGCAATCTGGTGAACGCCGGCGCGATCCGCCGCGAGCTCGAGGGCCGCGGATCGATCCTGACCTCGACCTCCGACTCGGAAGTGATCGTCCACCTGCTCGCGCGCTCGCGCGAGACGAATCCCGAGGACCGCCTGATCGACGCGCTCTCGCGCGTGAAGGGCGCCTACAGCCTCGTGATGCTCACCGACGACGCGCTCGTCGCCGCCCGCGATCCGTTCGGGTTCCGGCCGCTCTCGCTCGCACGGCTCGGCGGCGCCTGGATCGTGGCGAGCGAGACCTGCGCGTTCGACCTGATCGGCGCCGAGTTCGAGCGCGATCTCGAGCCCGGCGAGGTCGTCGTGATCCGGCGCGGGCGGTTGCGCACGCTGCGGCCGTTCGCGAAGGCGCCGCGCCAGTCCTTCTGCATCTTCGAGCAGATCTACTTCGCGCGTCCCGATTCGAACGTGATCGGGCACAGCGTCTACCAGTTCCGCAAGGAACTCGGCCGCATCCTGGCGCGCGAGCACGCCGTGCCGGCCGACATGATCGTGCCCGTGCTGGACTCGGGGAACGCCGCCGCGCTCGGCTACGCCGAGGAATCCGGGATTCCCTACGAGACCGCGCTGATCCGCAACCAGTACGTCAAGCGGACCTTCATCGAGCCGTCGGCGTCGATCCGCGACTTCCGCGTGCGCATCAAGCACAACGCGCCGAAGAACCTGGTCGGCGGCAAGCGCGTCGTGCTGGTCGAGGATTCGATCGTGCGCGGCACGACGCTGCTCAAGCTGGTCGGATTGATCCGGCAGGCTGGCGCCACGGAGGTGCACGTGCGCGTCTCCTCGCCGCCGAACATCGGGCCGTGTCACTACGGCATCGACACGCCGACCCGCGAGGAGCTGATCGCGTACCGGCATTCGGTCGAGGAGATCCGCCAGACGCTCGGCGCGGACACGCTCGGTTATCTCTCGCTCGAGGGCCTGCGGCAGGCGTCGGCGAACCTGAAACACGGCATCTGCGACGCCTGCTTCTCCGACGACTACCCGATCCCGGTGGACGCGGAGGGAGAGCCGCCGCAACTCTCGCTCTTCCGTCCGATCGAGGCCGACGACGATCCGGTCGCGGGCGGCTGATCGCGGCATGGCCGAGCGCGGGCGTCTCTCTCCCGAAGAGCTGGTGCGCGAGATCCAGGCGGGACGCGTCGAGACCGTCGTCACGGTGATCCCGGATCTCTACGGACGCCTGGTCGGCAAGCGCATCCACGCGCCGTTCTTCCTCGACTCCATCGCCGGCCACGGCATGCACGTGTGCGACTACCTGCTCGCGTGCGACATGGAGATGGATCCGACGCCCGGCTACGCGTACACGAACTGGGCGTCGGGCTATGGCGACCTGCGCGCGGTGCCGGATCTCGGCACGCTGCGTCACGCGGCCTGGCTCGACAAGAGCGCGGTCGTGGTCTGCGATTGCGTGGACGACGAGACGCACGACCTCGTGCCCGTCGCTCCGCGCTCGATCCTGCGCCGCCAGCTGGCGCGCCTGCGCGACGCCGGCTTCACCGCCAAGATGGGCAGCGAGCTCGAGTTCTACCTGTTCCGCGACACGTACCGCGAGGCGCGCGCGAAGCACTACCAGGAACTCCGCACCGCGGGTGAGTACGTCGAGGACTACCACGTCCTTTCCAGCACGTTCGCGGAGCCGGTGATCGGCGCGATCCGTCGGCTCGTGGACGCCTCGGCGATCGGCGTCGAGTTCTCGAAAGGCGAGTGGGGGCCTGGTCAGCACGAGATCAACCTGCGCTACGCCGAGGCGCTCGAGATGGCCGACCGGCACGTGCTCTACAAGACGGCCGCCAAGGAGATCGCCGCGCAGCAGGGTCACTCGCTGACGTTCATGGCGAAGTGGAACGCGGCGATGGCCGGCTCGTCGCTGCACGTGCACATGAGTCTGTGGAACGATCGCGACCAGCCGGTCTTCGCGCCGGCCGGCGAGGCGGCGCCGCTCTTCCACCACTTCATCGGCGGCCTGCTCGCGCATGCGCACGAACTCTCGTGGTTGTTCGCGCCGACCGTGAACTCGTACAAGCGCTACCGCGAGGGCACCTTCGCGCCGACTCGCATCGCGTGGAGCGTGGACAACCGCACGGCCGGCTTCCGCGTGGTGGGCGAGGGCCCTTCGCTGCGTGTCGAGTGCCGCATTCCGGGCGCCGACGCGAATCCGTACCTGACCTACGCGGGGCTGCTCGCCGCCGGGCTCGACGGCATCGAACGCCAGCTCGATCCGGGTCCCGCGTTCCAGGGCGACGCGTATCGCGCCGAGTCGCTGCCGCGCGTGCCGCACACCATGGCGGACGCGATCGGCGCGCTCGAGCGCAGCGACTTCGCACGCGCCGCATTCGGCGACGCCGTCGTGGATCACCTGCTGCACTTCGCGCGGACGGAGCTGGCGACCTACGAGACGGCCGTCACCGATTTCGAGCGCGCCCGCTACTTCGAACGAATCTGAGCCCGTGCGTCGGCCGCTGATCGGAGTCACGACCTATCACCGGGACGGCGAGGAGCGCCCGCGCTTCTTCGTGCCGGCCTCCTACGTCGACGCGGTGCGGAGCTGCGGCGGCCGGCCGGTGCTGCTGCCGCCCGGCGACGAAGATCCGGCCGCGCTGCTCGAAGACGTGGACGGCGTGCTGCTCTGCGGCGGAGGGGATCTCGATCCTGCGCGTTTCGGCGGCGCGCGCGATCACGGCGCGCAGTACTCGACGTGCAGCGAGCGCGATGCCTTCGAGCTGGCGCTGATCGAGGAGTGCATCGCGCGCCGGACCCCGACTCTCGCGATCTGTCGCGGTCTCCAGGTGCTCAACGTCGCGCGCGGCGGCGACCTGCACGTGCACCTGCCCGACGTGGTCGGCGAGGCGGTGCCGCACCGGGTTTCGGTCGAACGCCACACCGAGCATGCGGTGCGGATCGCGCCCGATTCGCGCCTCGCCGCGCTCCTCGGCGCGGAGTCGGTGACGGTCGCGTCGTGGCATCACCAGGCCGTCGCTCGCCTCGGTGAAGGGCTCCGCGCCGTCGCGTGGGCAGCCGACGGGACCGTCGAAGCGCTCGAAGTCGACGCCTGCCCGACGCTGTGGGCCGTCCAGTGGCACCCGGAGCTGCAAGTGGCCGAGCCCGACGGACGCCAGCGCCGCCTCTTCGAGGCGCTGGTGGCGTCCGCGGCCAGACCCCTGCGTCGGTAAGGCTTCCCGCGCGGCAGGCCGATAGGGACGCCCGAGGGAGCATGGCTGCCACCCGGGACGATTCCGCTGCGACCGCGCGCCGGCTGCATCTCGTCTTCGACGACTCGAAGACGTTTCTGGCGGAGTACGCGCGCAATCTCTCCCGCGGCGGCGCGATGCTGGCGTCGCGCGACGCGTTCGACATGCGCGAGGTGGTCGACGTCGTGGTCGAGGCGAACTTCGCGGGCGCGAAGCTGGTCATGCCCGCCGAGGTGGTGCACGCGGCCAGCGGATCGGTCGCCGTACAGTTCCTGATCGAGGCGCCCGAACTCCGCGCGCGGCTCGATCCGCTGCGCGAGCGCGCCGAGCAGGAATGTGCCGCCGAGGTGCCCGCCGCAGAGGCGGGCGCGGGCGACATCGAATTCGACGCCGACGGCTTCGACGCCGCGGGTTTCGATCTGGACGCCGACGCAGCCCAGGTCCCCGATTTCGAGCCGACGGGCGTCCCTTCGGACGACGACGTCGATCCGAACGATCGCACCTATCGCGAGCGCGCCGCGCGCGCCGCGACGCGCGTCTCCGTGCAGGTGAAGGGTCCGACGGGCAAGTCACTGCGCGGCCGCACGCGCGACGTGTCGCATACGGGCGTGCTGCTCTCGGTGGACGGCGAGGAGCTGCCGATCGGGCGCGACGTGCAGATCTCGCTCGTGCACCCGGACACGGGCGAACAGCTCGACGTGCCGGGCAAGGTCGTCCGGCACCTCGCGGGCGAAGGCGTCGTCGGCGCC
>JALOQG010000258.1 GCA_025453505.1 Myxococcota bacterium
ATCCGAGCGGCAAGCCCGCCGGCACCGAGGAGGAGTTCCGCTGGTCGCTCTTCGAGGCCAACGGGGTTGCCACGGTCGCGCTGACGCACAGCCTCTTCATTCCCGACGGCGACGCCCGCGTCGTGATGCAGCGGCAGTTCTACGTCAGCACCGGCTACAACTCGATGGAAGCGGTCGCCGGCTTCATGCCGTCGCAACGTGACACGATCGTCGCGTACGCGGGCCGCACCTCGACCGACCAGGTCGAAGGCATCGGCGGCGGCGCGCGCCGCTCGCTCGGTTCGCGCGTGCTGGCGTCCCAGCTCGAGTCGATGTTCGAGAAGGCGCGCGCGCAGGTGAAGTAGCCGCGCGGGGAGAGGAGCCCGACCCATGCCCACGCTCGCCGAACGCCTCGGCTTCGCGGCGAACGACCGCATCGCCATCGTGCACGCCGACGACATCGGGATGTGCAACGCCGCCAACGAGGGATCGTTCGAGGCGCTCGAGAACGGCGTCGTCTCGTGCGGGTCGATCATGGTGCCTTGCCCGTGGTTCCACGCGGCGGCGGAGCGAGCGCGGGCGAATCCGGCGCTCGACCTCGGCGTGCACCTGACGCTGAACTCGGAGTGGCCGCACTACCGCTGGGGCCCGGTCGCGAGCCGCGATCGCGTCGCGTCGCTGCTCGACGCGCAGGGCTGCCTGCCGCGCACGTCGATCGAGGTGGCGCAGCGCGCCACGCCCGAGCACGTCGAGATCGAACTGCGCGCGCAGATCGAGACGGCGCTCGCGGCCGGCGTCGACGTGACGCACCTCGACTCGCACATGGGCACGGTGCTCTTTCCGCGCTTCCTCGACGTCTACGCGCGGCTCGCGCAGGAGTTCCGCCTGCCCGCGTTCGTCGCTCGGCCCGATGCGAAGGTGCTGAAGAAGGCGGGGCTCGCGGGCTTCGAGCCGGTGCTACGCCAGGCGATGGAGCGCATGGAGGCGGCGCGCCTGCCGGTCCTCGACGCGGTCGACCTCTTCTCGCTCGACTTCGCGCCGGGCGGCGGCGATGCGCACACGAAGGTGCGGCTCGATCGCATCGGCGCCGGCCTCACGTACTTCATCACGCATCCGGCGAAGGAGAGCGCCGAGATCCGCGCGATCTCGCCCGACTCCCACGCGCGCGTCTTCGAGCACGAGTTCTACGGCAGCGCGCGCGGCCGGGACGAGTTCGCGCGGCGCGGCTTGAAGACCGTCGGCATGCGCGCGCTGCGGGACCTGGTGCGCGGCGAAGCTCAGCGCGCGTCGTCGAGCGGGGCTTCGGTCAGGTCGTAGTCGGCTTCGGCGGGGATGCGGATGACGGGACCGCCGGCGCCCTTGCCGACGGTCGGCAGCACGGTGACGATCGGGTCGCGGCGGGCGCGCTCGATCGCTTCCGCGACACTCCCGCTGCGCGCGAGCTTGATCAGGTTGCGCAAGGTCGGGAAGATGATCGGGCGGCGCTTCGCCTGCGCGTCGGCGACGGCGACCTGCGGCTCGATCCAGATCGAATCGACCGATTCCTCGCCGTCGTGTGCGGCGACCTGATCGCGCGGCGCGGGGACGAGAAAGAAATGCGTGTCGAAGCGCTTCGGCATGAAGACGGGCGTGATCCAGTGCGCGAACGGGACGAGCACGTCGAGGGCGAGCGAGAGATCGTGCGCGGCCGTGATGTCGCGCAGCGTGACGCGGCCCGCGACGAGATCGGCGCGGTAGCGCGTCTCGAGCGGACGCACCTCGGATTCGGGCAGCAGCTCGTCGCCGTCGCAGCGCCGCGCCAGCAGCACGCCGCACTCCTCGAAGGTCTCGCGCACCGCGGAGACGCGCACCGCGAAGCTCTCGTCGTCGAGCTCGTTCGCGCCCGTGCACGCGGTGCGCAGCGCGGGGTCGCGATCGGCGGGATCGACCTTGCCGCCCGGGAACACCAGCGCGCTCGCGGCGAAATCGATCTGGTGATGGCGCTGCACCATGAAGACTTCGAAGAGACTGCGGTCGTCGCGCAGCAGCAAGACGGTCGAGGACGGGATCGTCGCGGAAGACGGCTGGCTCATGGCGCGCGGATGATGGCACAAGGCGGCGTCTCGTGATCGCGCGCGTCCCGGGCGACGTCGCGCTGCATCTCGAAGTGGAAGGCGAGGGCGCGGTTCCGCTCGTGCTCATGCACGGCTTCGGCGGGAGCGCGCGAAACTGGCGGCCGCAGCTCCGCGCGCTGAAGGACACCTTCCGCGTCGCCGCGTTCGACGTGCGCGGCCACGCCCGCTCCGAGGCACCGTCCGGCGCTGCGGAGTATCGGCCCGAGCGCTTCGTCGCAGACGTCTGTCGCGTGCTCGACTTTCTCGGCGTCGCGCGTGCCGTGGTCGGCGGGCTCTCGATGGGAGCGGGCATCGCGGCGCGCTTCGCGGCGGCGCATCCGGAGCGCACGGCGGGGCTCGTGCTCGCGGCGTTGCCGCCCGGCGCGAAGGGCGGGTCGCGCCAGCGGAACTGGGCGTTCGAGTTCGCCGGGGCGCTCGATCGCGACGGCACGGCCGTCGCCGGCGCGCGCTTCGCCTGGGGACCCGAGTCGGGCCTCGACGAACGCGCGGGCAAGCTCGTGCAGCTCGGCTTCGCCGAGCACGCGGCGCACGCGCTCGCCCACACGCTGCGCGAGCTGCTCGCGGTGCAGCCCGACGCCGAGTCGCTCGGTCGCATGCTCGCGCCGCTCGACGTTCCGACGCTGCTGCTGGTCGGTGATCGCGATCCGGTGTCGCTCGGCCCGATCCGCCAGCTCGCGGTGGCGCTCGAAACGGCCGAGCTCGTCGTCGTGCCGGGCGCCGGTCACGCGGTGAACCTCGAAGCGCGCGACGCGGTGTCCACCGCGTTGCGCACCTTCGCGAGCCGTCTAGCGTCCGCGCGATGAGCGCCGACGCCCCGGCCACCGCCGCCCGCAAGACCGCACCCGCGTGGCAGCTCGTCGCGAACGCCGTCGGCGGTCCCGCGGCGATCGCGGGCAAGCTGCGCCGCCTCGCACGCACGCTGCGGCTGTGGATCGACCCGGCCGAGGTGCGCGGGCGGCTCGCGGAGCTCGAGCGCAAGGGGTTCATCCAGCGCCGGCCTTCGCGCTGGCAGATCGCGTTCGGCGGGATCGACATGCTGCGCTTCGTGATCGAGCCCGCCGCGCGCGACTACTACGAGCAGCAGGGCATCTCGTTCGGATTCCACCAGCTGCTGCGCGTGCTCGACGATCCGGTCTCGATGGTCGACCCGACCGGCTTCCTCTCGGAGCGCGACACCATCATCGGTCACGTGATGCAGGTCGTGCACTTGAATCCCGTCTACGACCTGCAGCTCCTCCAGATGTTTCCCGACGGGCTCGAAGAGCTGGAGCGCCAGGTCGCCCAGATGGTGGCCGGCACGCATCCGCGCCACCGCACGATCGGCGCGATCGTCGAGGATCCGACCTATCACGCGCGGCTGCTCGAGTACGTGTGCCGCTACCAGGCCGATCCCGACACGCCGCCGCTCGTGCGCAGCGAGCAGACGCTGCGCGACGATCCCGCCTTCGCCGCCGCGGAGCGCACCTTCGCGACGCTCCCGGGCTTCATCGACTACTGCAATCGGCTGCCCGACGGCTTCGGCACGCTGCTGCGCCGCGCGCGGAGCGTCCGGCGCTTTCCGGTCGAGCTCGCGACGCGATGAGCACGAGTGCGGAGCGGATCGATGCGTTCCGGTTCCAGCAACGCGGTTGCGCGCAGACCGGCTCCCCGATCTACGCGGAGCTGATCGCGCGGATGACTGACGACCTCGAGCGCGGCGGCGTTTTCGCGACGATCGCCGCTGCGCACCGCGGCAATCCGGTGCTGGACGCGCTGCCGCTGCGCGTGCTCGGCGCCGTGCACCCGTGGGTGCTCGAGGGCAGCGCGCCCGCACTGGCGCGCTTCTATCCCTCGGCCGGCGGGCATTTCGAGGCGGAGGGCGCCTGGCGCGCACTGCTCGACGTCGCGAACGAACGCCGCGACGCACTCTGCGAGGCGGCCGCGCATCGCGGCGTCCAGACCAACGAGGTGCGGCGCAGCGCGGTGTTGCTGCCCGGCTTCCTGCGCGTCGCGGCCGCGACGCGCCTGCCGCTGCGCGTGCGCGAGATCGGCGCGAGCGGCGGCCTCAACCTCCTGCTCGATCGCTACCGCTACGAGCTCGGCCCGCACCGCTTCGGCGATCCGGCGAGCGCGCTCGTGATCACCGCCGAGTGGAGTGGCCCGCCGCCCGATCTCGACGCGCCGCTGCGGATCGCGAGCCGCCGCGGCTGCGACGTCGCGCCGATCGACCTGCGCGATCCGGCGGCGCGCACGCGGCTGCTCTCGTTCGTGTGGCCCGAGCAGCTCGAGCGGATCGAACGGCTGCGCGCGGCGCTCGCGATCGCCGCGGCCGATCCGCCGCAGATCGATGCGGAGCCGGCCGGGTCGTGGGTCGCACGCGAGATCCGGCCCGTCGCCGGCGAGACGACGCTCCTGTGTCACAGCGTGATGTGGTGGTACGTGCCGGAGCGCGAGCGCGAGGCGATCGCGCGCAGCGTCGAGGCGGCTGCTGCAGGGGCGACGCCCGAAGCGCCGATCGCCTGGCTGCGCATGGAGGCCGTTCGTGCCGAGGAGACCGAGGTGCGCCTGCGCCTGTGGCCGGCCGGCGAGGATCTGCACCTGGCCACCGCCCATCCGCACGGCGCCTGGGTGCGCTGGCTCGTCTAGAGAACATCACTTGCTATCCCTTGCCGCCCTGCCGATACCCGCCGTCGAGGAGACCGCATGAGCCC
>JALOQG010000022.1 GCA_025453505.1 Myxococcota bacterium
TCGATCCAGTCGCCCGTGAGACCGGCCTCGCGGAAGAGCTCCGCGGCGGCGCGTTCGAGGGTCGGGATGCGCGCGACCTCTTCCGGGTACGCGAGGCGGACTTCGTAACGCAGGCGCTCGATCATGGGCTCGGCCCTTCGGGCGGCGGGTATTGGCACCGTAGCGCTCGGGGCGCCGCGCCGCGCACCGATCAACCCGTGAGCTGGCGGAGGATCGTCGCGGTGTCGAAGTAGACGCGCTCGCACACGATCGCGGCGTCGTCGAAGAGGAAGAACGCGGTCATGCGACACTCGAAGCTCTTGCCCGTCGGCGCGAAGCCGCCGAGGGGCCCTTTGTGCGTGCCGCGCAGCCAGAACTCGACGACCACGCCGTCGTCGAGATGCCGCAGCGAGATCAGCTCGTTGCGCTGATCGGGAAACGCCGTGCGCGTCTCCTTGAAGTACGCGCGCACGGCGGCTTCGCCGTCGTGCACCTGGCCGCTCGGGATCAGCTCGTAGCGCGGGTGCGAGAACGTCCCGATCGTCGCATCGAAATCGTGGACGTTCTCGGACTCCATGTGCGTGCGCACGATCGCCTCGCGCTTCGCGCGAACCTGCGGGTCCATCGGTGCCCTCCGTGGCACCGAAGATGCCGCAGCCGGAGGACGCTCGCCGGATCGAATCTAAGCGGGCGCGCCCGGTCGAGCCGAGCCGGCGACCCAGCGGCGGTACGCCGCGGGCGGGAAGAAGGTCAGGTAGTAGAGCGAGACGGTCGCGATCCCGATGGTGGCGGTCGCGACCTGGGCCACCGGGATCCACGACGCGTAGCGATCGAGATCGTGCACGAGGAAGAGCGAAAAGCTCGACGCCCACGTCGCGAGCGCAGTGCCGATCGCGCCGGTGCCCCAGAGGAAGAAGCGGTTCGCGACGATGGGATCCGCGAGACCGATCGCGGTGCGGCGCCGCAGCAGGCCGTACCAGCGATACGACTCGATCATGGTCCAGAGCGAATACGTCCAGACCACCGCGTAGCGGAGCCACCAGAATGCGTTGCCGATCTGCGCCGATCGATACCGGTTCTCGACTTCCCACCCGAGCTGTCCGATCCACAGCGCCGCGCACATGCCGGCCGCCAGTCCCTTCGCCCAGCGATCGTTCGGCCGGAACACGACGACGATGAACGCGAGGATCAACGTGACGCCGAGATCGTGGAGCGACTGACCGAGCGCCTGGAGCACGCGCGGCGCCATCGCATCGGTCGAGACCACCGCGGGGCCGCGCAGGATGCTGCCCGCGATCAGCGTGCCGTAGCCGAGCACCGCCGTGCCGAGCACGCCGCCGCCGAGCAGCAGCTCCGGCCGCTGGCGGGTGCTGCGCGCGAGCAGCAGCAGCCGCACCGCGACGGCCGCCGACACGCCGACGAAGCAGATCGTCGCGAGCAGCGCGTAGCTCTGGAGCAGGGCGATCACGGGAACCCTCCGCTGTGTCTCGGAAGTGGATCGGCCCGCGAGGCGCGCGCTTGAGGACTCAGTCCTCGGCTTCGGTCTGCGGGGGCGGATCCGGGATCGGAGGCGGGGTTTCCTTCGCCAGCAGGAAGATCCCGAGCGCGACCGACGCGAGGCTCGGGACCAGCAGCCAGGCCGGCGTGTGCGCGCCCGGCGCGTTGTAGCCGGGGATCGCGATCAGCCCGGGCAACGCCAGCGCGAGCACGCCGAGGCCATTCACGCCCACGTGCAGCACGACGGAGGCGAGGATCGATCCCGTCTGGTGTCGCGCGAAGCCGAGCAGCAGCCCGAGCAGCAGCGCCTGCGCGACGAGCGCCGCCCAGGACTGCGGCGACACGCCGGGGCTGCCGTGTCCCATCGCGAAGAGCAGTGCCGTCAGGACGATGCCGCCGCGCGCACCGGCATTCGCGACGAGCCCCTGCTGGAGCACGCCGCGGAAGAACCATTCCTCGACGAGCGGCACGAGCCCGACCACGACCACCACGGTCTCGAGCATCGCGAGCCGCGTGTCCGTCGGCAGCTTCTCGAGCACCTGCTGCGCCACCTGCGGCGCGTCGGGCGGCGGCAGGAACACGCGGACGACGTTGTCGAGTTCGCTCGCGACGAGCGCCATCGGCAGCAGCAGCAGCAGCGGCAGCATGTGCCGCGCGCGCAACCCGACGAGGCCGACGCGCGCACCGTGCGGCGACGGGATGTTCGACGCGCCGAGCGCACCCGCCGCACCGAGTCCGACCACCGCGCCGAGCCCGAGCGCGCCCGTCGGCGTCATCCACTCCGAAGCCACGATCACCACCGCGCCGGCGAAGAAGGATCCCATCAGCGTCAGCAAGGCGGCCTGGAAGGGTGTCGGGAAGGGACGCGGCGGATTCACGTTCGGACTCCCGCGAGCGCGCGGCCCGTGTGGCTGGCGCGCTGCTGCGCGATCCACTCGGGGGGGCCTTCGGCGACGATCGCGCCGCCCGCGGCGCCGCCTTCGGGGCCGAGGTCGATGACCCAGTCGGCGGCGCGGATCACGTCCTGGTGGTGCTCGATCACGACCACCGTGTTGCCCAGCGAGACCAGCTTGTCCAGTACGCCGAGCAGCCGCTCGACGTCGGCGAAGTGCAGGCCGGTCGTCGGCTCGTCCAGGATGTAGAGCGTCTGGCCCGTGTCGCGGCGGGCGAGTTCGCGCGAGAGCTTGATGCGCTGCGCCTCGCCGCCGGAGAGCGTCGTCGCGGGCTGGCCGAGGTGCAGGTAGTCGAGCCCGACGTCGCAGAGCGTCTGGAGCGGGCGCACCAGCGACGGGAAGCTCGCGAAGAACGCGACGGCTTCCTCGACCGAGAGATCGAGCACGTCGGCGATGCTCTTCTCGCGATAGCGCACGTCGAGCGTCTCGCGCGCGTAGCGCCGTCCGCGACACACTTCGCAGGTGACGAAGATGTCGGGCAGGAAGTGCATCTCGACGCGCGTCGCGCCGTCGCCCTGACACGCTTCGCAGCGGCCGCCCTTCACGTTGAACGAGAAGCGCCCCGGTCCGTAGCCGCGCACGCGCGCTTCGGGCACCTGCGCGAAGAGCTTGCGGATCGCGTCGAAGGCGCCCGTGTACGTGACCGGGTTGCTGCGCGGCGTGCGGCCGATCGGCGACTGGTCGACGTCGATCACCTTGTCCACGTGCTCGAGTCCCTCGATCCCGCGGAAGCGGCCCGGCGGCGTCTCGGCGCCGTGCAGACGCTGCGCGAGCGCGCGGTGCAGCGTGTCGAGGATCAGCGTGCTCTTGCCCGATCCCGAGACGCCCGTCACCGCGACGAGGAGCCCGAGCGGCACGCGCAGGTCGACGTGCTTCAGGTTGTGTTCGTGGCAGTCGCGCAGCACGAGCCGCTTCTCGCCGGGCTTTCGGCGCTGCGTCGGCACCGGGATCGACCGGCGGCCCGCGAGATAGTCGCCCGTCAGCGACGCGGGATGCGCCTCGATCGCCGCCGGCGGTCCCTCCGCGACGACGAGCCCGCCGTGGATGCCGGCGCCCGGGCCCATGTCGATCACCCAGTCCGCGGCGCGGATCGTCTCCTCGTCGTGCTCGACGACGAGCACGCTGTTGCCCTGGTCGCGCAGACGCAGGAGCGTGTCGAGGAGCCGGCGGTTGTCGCGCGGGTGCAGGCCGATCGACGGCTCGTCGAGCACGTAGAGGACGCCGAGCAGGCTCGATCCCACCTGCGTCGCGAGCCGGATGCGCTGCGCCTCGCCGCCCGAGAGCGTGCCGGCGGCGCGGTCGAGCGAGAGGTAGTCGAGCCCGACGTCGAGCAGGAAGCGCAGCCGCTCGCGGATCTCCTCGAGGATGCGGTCCGCGATCCGGCGTTGGCTTTCGCCGAGCGTGACCGTCTCGAGGAACGCCGCGGCTTCGGCGATCGAGAGCTTCGCGAGCGCGTCGATCGAGAGGCCGCCGACGAGGATGTGGCGCGCCTCGCGGCGCAGGCGCGATCCCTCGCAATCCGGGCACGGCTGCGGCGTCGCGAAGTGCGAGAGATCCTCGCCCGATGCCTGGCGGCGCCGCTCGAGCTCGTCGATCACGCCCTTCCAGGCGCGCTTCGCGGTCGTCGCGCGCTTGCCGATTCCGATCGTGATCTCGACGGCGTCGTCCGTTCCGAACATCAGCGCGTCGCGCACGCGCTGCGGCAGCTTCTGCCACGCCGTCTCGACGTCGACGCGAAAGTGCGTGGCCAGCGCCGCGACGAGCTGCGCGTAGTACTTGCTGGCGCGGCGTCCCGCGGAGTTCCACGGCTCGATCGCTTCGGCCAGCGGCCGCGACGGATCGGGCACGATGCGCGCGGGATCGAACACGTCGCGCGTGCCGAGTCCGCTGCACGCGGCGCACGCGCCGTAGGGGTTGTTCCACGAGAAGAAGCGCGGCGCGATCTCCGGGAACGAGACGCCGCACTTCGCGCACGCGTTCTGCTCCGAGAGCAGCCACTCCTCGCGTCCCGGCCCGACGTCGATCACGACGAGTCCGCCGGCGAGGCGCAGCGCGGTCTCGATCGATTCGGCGAGCCGCGCGCGCGCGGTCTCGCGCACGGCGATGCGATCGACGACCACGTCGACGTCGTGCTTCGCGGTCTTCGCCATCACGATCGGCTCGCCGAGCTCGTGCAGCGCGCCGTCGACGCGCACGCGCGTGAAGCCGCTCTTGCGGAAGCCGTCGAGCTCCTTCTTGTATTCGCCCTTGCGCCCGCGGATCACCGGCGCGAGCACCTGCACGCGGCCGCCCTCGCCGAGCGAGAGCACGCGATCGACCATCTGCTGCACGGTCTGGCTCGCGATCGGATCGCCGCAGATCCAGCACTGCGGCGTGCCGGCGCGCGCATAGAGCAGGCGCAGGTGGTCGTGGATCTCGGTGATCGTGCCGACCGTCGAACGCGGGTTCTTCGCGACCGTCCGCTGCTCGATCGAGATCGCCGGCGAGAGGCCGTCGATCGACTCGACGTCGGGCTTCGCCATCTGGTCGAGGAACTGGCGCGCGTAGGCCGAGAGCGACTCGACGTAGCGCCGCTGCCCTTCGGCGTAGATCGTGTCGAACGCCAGCGACGACTTGCCCGAACCCGAGAGACCCGTCAGCACGACGAGCTTGTCGCGCGGGATCGAGACGTCTACGCCGCGCAGGTTGTGCTCGCGCGCGCCGCGGACGTCGATGTGGGTGGGAGCTTCGGGGAGGGAGGCGTTCACCGCCTCGAATCTAGCCTTCGTCAGCGGATCATGGGCGGCGGACTCGCGACGTCGAGCGCGTCGGCGAACACGCCGCGTCGCTCAACGTAGGTCTGCTTGCGCAGCCGATCGATGAACTTGACGTATTCCTCCTGGAACGCCTGCTCGGTCAGGATCGCGCGCAGCTGTCCCTTCGCCTGGTCGTAGGTGAGCGCCTCGATGGTGCGGCGGTCGACGAGCTGGAGCACGGCGCATCCGACCGGCAGGCGGATCACGCCCGACACCTGACCGGGCTGCATCGCGGCCGCCGTCTCGCGCATCCACGGCGCGAGCGCGTGCTCGGGCAGGTAGCCGAGATCCGGCGCCGCCATCGACACCTCGCTCGCGACCTTCGCGAACGGCTCGCCGCCGCGCACGCGCGAGAGGCCGCGCTGCACGCGATCGCACGCCGCCGCGACCGACTCGGGCTTGCCGTCGTCGGCGCCCGCGGCCATGTGCAGGATGTGCAGCTCCTGTCCGCCGGCCGCCGGCATCGCGCCGTAGCGCTGGTCGTAGAGGCGGCGGATCTGCTGCTCCTCGACCTTCGCGCGCGGGCGCACCATGCCGCCGAGCACCTTGCTCTGCACGACCTCTTCCGCGAGACGCGCGCGGTACGCCTCCCAGGTCAGGCCCTGCGCGGTGACGCTCTTCTGCATCTCCTCGACGGTCATGCCGTTCTCGCGCGCGATCGAGTTCACGGCGTCGTCGATCTCGAACTCGGTCGCCTCGATCTCGGCGCGCTTCGCCACGATCTGGATCAGCTTGCGCTCGATCAGCTTGTCGAGGATGTCGCTGCGCAGCATCGCGATGTCCTGGTCGGTGCCGCCCTGCTCGCGCACCTTCGGCTCGATCGGCCGCGCGACGCGATCGACCTCCGACACGAGCACCACTTCGGTGCCGATCTGCGCCGCGATGCCGTCGATGATCTCGCCGCTCGGCGCGGGAGTGGGAGCGGGCGTCTCGCTCGCCGCCTCCGCGGCCGGCGCCGGTTCGGCGTCCTGGGCCAGCGCAGGAGCCGCCGGTCCGAACAGGGTGAGCAGTGCGAGCGCAGCAGCGCGCCAGGGCGTCGAGTGCATCGGGATCCTCCGGTCGGGAGCTGCGTCTCGCGGCGCGACCTCGCGGCCGCCGCGCGCTTCGCGAAGCGGCCGGCATGGTAACGACGCCCCCCGCGCGGGGCGACGCACACGCCCCGGCGCAGGCAACTCGCGTTCACACCTGCGCTCCTGCGAAAGTCTTTCTGGTTTCCTAGGAGAGCGCGCCGCGCGGCGCGGATAGGATCGGCGCGAAACGCGAAGGAGCCGCTCGCCCCCGGCCGGTCCCGAGGGAGAACTCCCTTGCGATCCGCCCTCCACGTCGATCGAGCCGCACGCGAGCGAACGACGCGCGTGCTCGTCGGGTGCCTGGTCATGCAGATCCTCGCCCCGGGTCCCGTCGCGAGAGCCGCTTCGAGCGACGCCTCCACGCTGCCGAGCGCGCGTGGCCTCGCGCCCGCCGCGGACGCGACCATCGGCGCGGCCCCTTCGCTCGATCCGTTCCGCGGCGCCGCGAGCTTCGAGATCCCGCTGCGCGCGCCGCTCGGCACCGGCGGCACGACGCCGTCGCTCGCGCTCCGCTACTCGAGCCAGGCGCGCGGCGATTCCTGGGTCGGCTTTGGCTGGTCGCTCGGCTTGCCCGCCATCACGCGTTCCCTCGAAGCGGGCACGCCAGCCTGGGACGACGCGATCGACTCCTTCGAGTTCGCCGGCCAGCGGCTGGTGCCGGAGAGCGCGAACCCGGCGCTGCCGCGCCGCTATCGCACCGAGCGCGAGAGCCACTTGCGCATCGAGCACCACGCAGGCGGCTTCTGGACGGCGACGACGCCGGGCGGCGTCGTACTGCGCTTCGGCGTGGACGCCGCGCAAGCCCGCATCGCGAACCCGGACGGACGCGTCTTCCAGTGGCTCCTCGATCAGCAGGAAGATCCGAACGGCAATGCGTTCGTCGTCGCGTACGACCGGCGCGATCCCGGCACCGCCTACCCGAGCGTGATCCGCTACACGCTGCGGCGTCCCGCGGGCGGTGGTGCGCTCCAAAGTCTCGACGGCGACTCCGCGAAGGATCGCCGCATCGAGCTCGCGCTCGAGCAGACGCCGCGCAGCGACGTCACGGAGAGCCACCGCGCGGGCTTCCCGGTGCGCATCGCGCATCGTCTCGACCACGTGACCGTGCGCGTCGCCGGCTCGATCGTGCGGCGCTACGACCTGCGCTACGCGCAGAGCGCCGACACGCGCCGCTCGCTGCTCGCGGCCGTCGCCGAGTACGGCAGCGACGCGGCGTCCGCAGCGCCGCAGCCGCCTTTCGTCACGACGTTCAAATACCACTCGAACGCGGCGCTCGGCCGGCTCGGCTGGGTGCGCGACTTCGGCTGGTACTTCCCGCCCTTCCCGCTCGTCGACCTCGATCGCCGCGACCGCGGCGTGCGACTCGTCGACGTCGACGGCGACGCGCGGCCCGATCTCGTCAAGGCGCTCGCGACCATGAGCGGCGACGATCCCGCGACGGCGAGCTTCGCGCTGACGCCCGACAGCGGCGTGTACCGCAACACGGGCGACGGCTTCGAGTCGGCACCGAGCGCGGCGTGGCGCTTCCCCGACGTTCCGCTGCAGGCGGGCGCGATCCCGTTCTCGCTGGCGTGGGTGCGCGGCGGCGTCTCGCACACCACCGGTCTCGACGTCATCGACGCGAGCGGCGACGGCCTCGCGGATCTCGTCGGCGTCGTGCGCCACCTCGACCCGAACTCGGGCGAACGCAGCGGTCACGGCATGCCGAGCTGGTATCTCGGCCGCCCGGGCGGCGGCTTCGAGCCGGCCGCGGATCTCGGCGATCTGCTCGACGACGGCGTCTGGGGCCTGAACCGCAGCGGACTTCTCGATCTGAGCTACCTGCAGCTCACGTCGGGAACGACTTCGGGCAACGCACGCTTCGTCGATCTCGACGGCGACGGGCGGCCCGAACTCGTCGTGCGCGGACTCGAGGACCGCCTCGCCGCGATCGGCGGCCCCGAGCCGTACCAGTTCTCGGCCCCGCAATGCGTCGACGCGCGCCGCGCCAACTACTACTACGAGAATCGCGGCGGCCTCCGCTTCGAGCGCACGCCGGTCGTAGACACCGCCATCGGCGATTGCGCGGGGTTCCAGCGCACCGCGCTCGACTTCCAGCACTGCAACGTCGGCGACTTCTTCCAGTGCGGCACCGCCGTCTTCTTCAACCAGGCCTATCCGATTCGCTTCGCCGGCGACCCGTACGTCGGCACGCTGCCCTGGCACTGGTTCGTCAACCGGGAGTTCGGCGTGCTCGACCTCGACGTCAACGGCGACGGACTCGCGGACACGCTCGCCGCGACCGACGGCTCGCCGATCGGGTTCCCGTCGCCCTCGGGCCTCTTCCTGAACGACGGCCGCCGCGGCTACGCGCTGCGCAACGAGTGGATGTTGCCGGCGGGACTGCGGCTCTACGAACTCGGCACCTACCGCTCGACCGACACCGGCGTGCGGCTCGCCGACGTCGACGGCGACGGGCTTCCCGACGTGCTGCACGCGCGCGGTACCCAGCAGCCGCGCATCTGGCTCAACGCCGGCCGCGGAGCGGTCCCGGCCGGGGCCTGGGTCGAGACGGCGGCGTGGGCGCTGCCGGACGGCATCGCCTTCGTGGACGCCGACGGGGGCGACACCGGTGTGCGTCTCGTCGACGTCGACGGCGACGGCATGACCGACATCGTGCGTTCGATCGGCGACGAGAGCGAGGTCTACCGCAACCAGGGCGCGATCCCCGATCTGCTGATCGCCGCGGCGACGCCGCTCGGCGGCACGACGCAGTGGAGCTACGCGCCCTCGACGGCGGCAGTGCCGCCCGCCGTGGACGTGGCGCCGATTCCGTTCGTCGTGCCGCTCGTCGCGAGCGTGACGACCGACGCGGCGCCAGGCGCCGGCTCGCAGGCGCACACGACGACGTACGCCTATGAAGGCGGCTCGTGGGACGCCGAGCGGCGCGAGCTGCGCGGCTTCGCGCGCGTCGTCGAGACGCGGCCCGACGCCGCACGCGTCGTGCGCGACTACGCGACCGATGCCGCCCGGCAAGGCCGGCTGCTCGCCGAACGGATCGAGGACGCGAGCGGGGCGGCGTGGCTCGCGTACGACTACGAGTACACCCCGCAGCCGCTCGCGCCGCCGTGGTCGCCGCGGCTCTCGCGCGTGCGGCGCCACGAGTACGACGCGCAGCCGGGTGCGCCGCGCACGACGCTCACCGCCTACCACTACGACGCGTCGTCGGACGCGCACGGCGCACCCGCGGCCGTCGTCGAGTATGGCGCGGTCGGTGCGGGCGACGTCGATCTCGCGCCGGAGGACACACGCACGACCGAGTTCGAGTTCGTCGCGAACGTCGCGACGCATCTCGTCGATCGCCCGAAGCTGCGGCGGCTGCGGCACGGCGCGACGCCCGGCTCCGGCGCCACCCTGCGCGAGACGCGCTTCTACTACGACGGCGACACCACGGGCACGGCGCCGCCATCGCGCGGCCTGCTGACGCGCCGCGTGGAGGTGCTCGGCGAGGCGGGCCGCCCCGATCCGACCGTGACGTGGACCCATGACGCCTACGGCAATGCGGTCACGGAGACCGACGCGCGCGCCAACGCCGGCGAAGGCGGCGGCACCACGACGACCACCTGGGATGCGACCTTCCACACCTTCCCCGTCGCCGTCGTCAACGCGCTCGGACACCGTACGGAGTACGACCACGCGACGGCCGCCGGCTGCGGCGTCGCCCAGAGCGCCGGCGCCGGTCTCGTCGGTACGGAGCGCGGACCGAACGAGCTCGTCGCCGGCACGAGCTGGCGGCGCTGCTACGACGTCTTCGGGCGCAGCGTCGAAGAGCGTGCGCCCGGCGATCTCGCACGGACGACGTGGAGCCGCGGCGACGCGCTGCCGGATGTGTCGGTCACGGTCGCGCGGCGCGCCTCGCAGAGCGGCGATCGCCGCGAGACGACGCGCCTGGACGGCTTCGGCCGCGCGGTCGCGATCGAGCGCGACGGACCGCACGGCCGCACCGTCTTCGAGACCGTCGCCTACGACGCGCTGGGCCGCATCGCCGCCGAGCGCGCGCCGTCCTTCGACGGGCCGCACGCACACGAGACGCGTCATGCGTACGATCCGCTCGGGCGACTCGTCGCGACGACGCTGCCCGGCGCCGGCCGCGTGCACGTACGCGCGCACGCCCACGGCGTCGTCACGCACACGGGCCCGACCGGCTCCATCCGGCGCGTGCATCACGACGTCTTCGGCCGCGTCGCGCGGGTCGAGGAGGTCGCGGAGAGCGAGACCTACGTCACGCGCTACGAGCACGACGGGAACGACCAGCTCGTGCGGATCGTCGATCACCACGACAACGTCACTGCGATCGAGTACGACCGCGTCGGCCGCCGCGTCCGCATGACGGATCCGGACGTCGGCGAGCGGCGCTTCACGTACTTCGCGGACGGCAACGTCGCCTCCGAGAGCGTCGGCGCCTTCGAGACGATCCTGTGGGACTACGACAAGCTCGGGCGCGTCACCGGCCGGAGCGGACTCTCGCAGCGCTGGCCGTCGGCGTGGGCGACGTGGCGCTGGGACACCGCTGCCAACGGCATCGGCCGCCTCGCGCGCAGCGCGGAGGACAACCTCCACACGCACCAGGTGCGCGAGTACGACGCGCTCGGCCGCGCGACGCGCGAGGCGCACGTCGTCGCCGCCGGAAACCGCGACGTGCAGCTCGAATTCGAGAACGCGTGGGATGCGCTCGGCCAGCCGCAGACGCGACGCCACCCGACCGGCACCGTCGTCACGTGGCAGCGCGATGCGCGCGGCTTCCTCACCGCGGTCGATGCGGGCGCAGCGGCGCCCGATGCGTCCGCGCTCGAGTGGACCGCCGACGGCACCCTCGCGGCGTGGACTTCGCCCGGCGGCGTCGAAACGCGCGCGGACTTCGACGCGACGACGCGACTGCTGCGCGGCATCACGGTCGATGGGCCGGAGGCCGGCCGTCTCGCCGACACCGCCTATCTCTACGACCTCGCGGATCGCGTGCGCACGCGCGTCGACTACCTCGACGCCGACACCGAGGACTACGGCTACGACCTCGTCGGCCGGCTGCGCAGCGTGCGGCGCGTCGAGGGCGGCGTCTGGGTGCAACGCACCAACCACTACGACGCGATCGGCAATCTGCTCTGCCGCGACGCGACGGGCGCCGCCTGCGCGGGCGGCGTCGCGTACGCGTATCCGCATGTGCCGGCCGATCCGCAGCGTCGCGCGACGAATCACCAGGCGACGTCGATCGGCACGCTGGCGGTGGCGCACCATCCGGGCGGCACGCTGGGCCAGCTCGGCGCGCGGCGTTTCCTCTACGACGCGTTCGGCCGCCTCGCCGAAGTGCAGGACGGCGGCGTTCCGCGACTGCGCGCGCGCTACGACGGCGCGGGGCGCAGCCAGCAGATCTGGACGAGCGACTCGAACGAGAACCGCTGGATCCCGGCGGACGACTTCGAGTGGACGCAGACCTCGAAGCGCGCGTCCGTGCACGTCGCGATCGACGGACAGCGCATCGCGACCCACACGCTGCCGCTCGATCCGCCGTCGCAGCCGCGCTGCGCGGGCGTCGTGCCGGCGCGCGGTGCGCCGATCGATCCGTTCGATCTACTCGGGCTCTTCGTACCGGGCCTCGTCGCGTATGCACTGCTGCTCGCGGGGCGCGGCTGGCGCCGCCTGCCGGCGCCGGTGCGCGCGCGCGCCGCCGTCGCGACAGGCACGGGCACGGCGTTCTTCGTCGCGACGCTCGCACCGTTGCCGTGGGGCGGTCGCGACGTCGCGCGCGCGCAAGGCGGCGGGCCGGCGTCGGTCTACTACCACCGCGATCATCTCGGCAGCGTCGTCGTCGCGACCGACGCAGCCGGCGCCGCGATCGCCGCGCGCGTCGCGTACCGCGCATGGGGCGCGACCGAGACGGGCGCCGCGCCGCCGACGGCATTCGGCCATCAAGGCATGCGCCACACGGCCGGTCTCTACGACTACGGCGCGCGCTGGTACGACCCGTCGATCGCGCGCTTCGTGCAGCCCGATCCCGTGATCGCGGACCCCTACGACCCGCAAGGCCTCGGCCGCTACGCCTACGTCCGCAACGACCCGATCGGCCGCATCGACCCGACCGGCGCCGTCGCCTTCCGCTTCGACGCCTGGGCCGGCCAGATCGACGCCTACGGCTTCACGGGCATCTCGCTCGGCTTCGGCTACGCGGGTGGAAGCTGGTCCGCGCGCGGCGGCGTGTCGGTGCGAGGTCTCGAGATCGCGAGCGCACGGATTACGCACTTCGCACAGGCGATCCGGGACATCGCGCAGGTCGGCGCCTTCCAGTTCTTCAACGCGATCGGCGTCAGCACGGCGAACGCCGCCGGCGGGGCGGTGCAGACGACACCGAACTTCCTGACCGGTCCCGGGTTGCGACATCCGGACGGCGTCGGGTCCGCGCGTGATGCAAAGATTCTCGCGGGTCTACATCCCTTCGTCGCGAATCTCGGTGCCGCCCATCTCGAGCTGATGGAGACATTCGGCCTGAACCCCTTCTTGATCGAGGGATTCCGGAACTACGCGCAACAAGAGGAGAAGCACGCCCAGGGTCGTACGACGCCTGGACGGATCGTCAGCCACGCGAGAGCCGGGGAGAGCTTTCACAACTTCGGACTCGCATACGACATCGGAATCCGGGATCAGCTGGGACGTTACGAGAAGGACGGCTCCGATCCTCGATACGGCACGGCTGGATTCTTGGGAGAACTCATCGGACTGGAATGGGGTGGACGATGGCGGGGCAGGAGATTCGATCCCTCGCACTTCCAGTATCGCGGTGGCCGCTCCCTCCACGAAGTACGATCGCTCTTCGAACGAGGAAAGGACCCGCTCTATGGCTACTAGGTTCGTGCTCGGTTTGACTGGGACGCTGCTGTTCATCGGGGTTGGATCCGCCGCCTTTGCAGAGGACCGCAAGGAAAGCCGGGTTCCCGAGCGCTACGAGATCACAGCGATCCGGACGCGCGCGTTCTTCCACGAATCGGGCCGCTTCGACGAGCGCGAGCTTCAGGATCCCCGGCTCGCCCTCTGGAACGTCTACATCGGCGAAGGTGACGCAGGCGGAAACATCGACAACACGCTCGTACTGGTGGACGTCGAGGGCCCGGCCTTCACGTCGAAGGTGAAAGGCGCGGTCGAGTTGCTCGCGACGGCCGAGGGATACCCGGACGCCAGGACCGCCGTGCCGATCCACGCTCTCTTCACCGAGGGGTATCGCGTCACTGCGCCGTTCCTCGTCCATGGGATCAGCTGCGGCGACCTGACCCTGCTGGCGCGGGTCAAGATCGACGAGAAGATCGTCGCTGAGAAACGCGGCGTCGTCCCATTCCGCTGCGGCGAATAGTCGACGACTCGACGTCTTGTGTGAGAGATGGAGGATCTCCCGATGTACCGCGTCTCGAGTTCACGACTCGATGTGCGCTGCAACAGATCCGCTCGTGCGCCTTCGCGGGCAAGGATCCGCTCGGTCCTCGAGTACACGGTGATCCTGCTCCTCTGTGCCGCGACGGCGAGTGCGGAGGAGCAGCGTCCGTCCCACGAGAAACTCGAGGTTCGCGCGATCCGCGCCTACTTCTACTACCCGACCCATGGAATCTTCGACTTCGAGGAGAACGGCCTCAATGACGGGACCGCCGCACTCCGGAACGTGGTCTCGGGAGGCGGAGCGGCGAAGCATGCGACCGGCACCACGTTGGTGATGGTCGAGCTGACGTCTCCGCCCAGCCACGACGTCCGCCGAGGATCGATCGAGCTCGTGGCCCTCGAGGATGATCGCGAGTTGCTCCGCTCCAAGGTTCCGCTGGCGCTGATCACCAGCGGCGCAGATGGCATGGCGACCGTTCCCTTCATCGTCCACGGCACCGGCTGCGCGAAGCTGAAGCTATTCGCGACGCTGGAATGGGAAGGGAGCCGGGCGGATCGGTCGACTGCGATCCCGTTCCACTGCGGCGAGTGATCACCCCACCCGCGCGCTCTGGCCGCCGTCCACGGCGAGGGCGACGCCGGTGATGAAGCGGGCTTCGTCGGAGGCGAGGAAGAGCGCCGCGTAGGCGACGTCCCACGCGGTGCCCATCTTGCCGAGCAGCGGGACCTGCGCGTCGCGTTGGCGGATCAGGGCTTCGCGATCCACGCCGAGCGCGCGCGAGATGCCTTCGATCGCCATCGGCGTGTTCATCAGGCCCGGCATGATCACGTTGGCGCGGATGCCGTGCTTGGCGTTCCCGACTGCGAGCGACTGCGTGTAGGCGTTGATGCCGGCCTTCGAGACCTTGTACGCGACGATCGGCGTCGCGCAGACGGCGGCGATCGACGAGACGTTGACGATCGCGCCGCTGCGCTGGCGGCGCATCACCGGCAGCACGTGCTTGCAGGGCAGGATCACGCTCTTCAGGTTGACCGCGAGGATCTTGTCCCACGCCGCCTCTTCGAGGTGCGCGGGTCCCGCGTCGCCGCCGCCGATGCCGACGTTGTTGTGCAGCACGTCGACGCGGCCGTACCGCTCGACGCAGCGGGCGATCAGCGCGGCGCATTCCGCCTCGCGCGTCGCGTCGGCTTCGTGCGCGAGCGCGCGGCCGCCTTCGCTCTCGATCTGCGCGACGGTCTCGCGCGCGGATGCGAGATCCCGGTCCACGACGAGCACCTGCGCGCCTTCGCGCGCGAAGAGGACGGCCGTCGCGCGTCCGTTGCCGATCGTCTCGCCGGGCGTCTGCCCGCCGCCGACCACGATCGCGATCTTGTCCGCGAGCCGTCCGCTCATCGCAGCTCCGTTCCGTCGTGCGCAGGAAACGCGCGGGTGATCGACCGCAGCCCATGCGAGACGGCGATGCGCTGCGTCGGCGTCGAGACGCCGAGCCGCACGACGACGAGGTCGCGCAGCGGGTCGACGACGATGTGCTGCCCCAGGAATCCGTTGGCGGTGAAGATCCCCGAGCCGTCGAGCGCCAGCCACCAGTGCGCGCCGTAGCGGCCGATCGACGCGGGCGTCTCGCTGCGCGCGTGATCGACCCAGCCTGCGGGCAGCAGGCGTGCGCCGTCCCAGATGCCGTCGCGCAGGTAGAGCAGGCCGAAGCGCGCGAAGTCGCGCGCCGTGCAGAAGACGTACGACGATCCGATGAAGGTGCCGGCCGGATCGAAGCGCGGCGTCGCGCTCTGCATGCCGAGCGGAGCGAAGAGACGCTCGCGCAGGAACGCGCGCATGCCGTCTTCGCCGCCGCCGGCTGCGTCGCCGGCGATGCGCGCGACGATGTTGCTCGTGCCGCTCGCGTAGCTCCAGTACGAGCCCGGCGGATGCAGTGGGGGACGCGCGATCGCGTAGGCCGCTACGTCTTGCTTGCCCGCGCCGAAAAGCATCTCCACGACGTCCGAGCGGCCGGTCGCTTCGTAGAGTTCGACGAAGTCGAGGCCGTCGACCATGCGCAGCAGGTGCTCGAGCGTGATCGCGCCGCGCGGATCGCCTTCGCCGCGCCAGGCCGCGACGGGTGCGGGCGCGTGGAGGTGGAGTCGCCCGTCGGCGACGAGCATCCCGACCACCGCGTGCAGCATGCTCTTCGCCATCGACCACGACGGAAACGTGTCGTCCGGACCCTTGCCCTCCGCGTAGCGCTCGAAGACGAGCCGGCCGCGGTGCACGGCGACGATCGCGAGCGTCTCGCCGTGATCCGAGTCCGGCGC
>JALOQG010000259.1 GCA_025453505.1 Myxococcota bacterium
GGGCACCTGGAGTCGCTCGATCGGCGTCACCAGCCGATAGGCGCCGCGCGTGCCTTCGAGGTGGCCCGACTCGATCAGCGTCTGCGCGACTTCTTCGGTGAAGAACGGATTGCCGCCGGTGCGCGCGTGGATCGGCGTCGCGAGCCCGGCGAGGCTCGGGTCGCTGCCGAGCAGGTCGGCGAGCAGCTCGGCGATCGCGTCGCGCCCGAGCGGCGTCAGCGGAATCTGCCGGTACCACGACTTCTGCATCCACTCGGCGTGGTACTCGGGCCGGAAGTTCAAGAGCAGCAGGTTCCGGCTGCCGGCGCGCGCTTCGACCATCTGCGCGAGGAACTCCTCGCTCGCGTCGTCGAGCCAGTGCAGGTCTTCGACCAGCGTCACGGTCGGCTGCGCTTCGCTGACGCTCTGGATCACCTGCCGCATCACGGCGAGGAGCTGGCGCTGGCGCGCCTCCGGGTCGAGGCGCGGCGCCGGTCGCAGCGGATCGGCGACGCCGAGGAAGTCGAAGAGCAGCGGCAGCGCGCCAGCGAAGTGGTTGTCGAGCAGCACCATGCGGCCGGCGATCTTCTCGCGCGCGCTGCGGTCGTCGTCCTCGGGCGTGATGCCGTAGTACGCGCGGAACACCTCGAGGATCGGCAGGAACGGGATGTTCTTGCCGTGCGCGACGGCGCGTCCCTCGAAGACGCTCATGCCGCGCGCGCGGCAGCGTTCGAGGAACTCGAAACAGAGGCGGCTCTTGCCGGTGCCGGCCATCGCGACCACGCCCACCACCTGCCCGTTGCCCGCGTCGGTCTGCTCGAGCGCATCGTCGAGCGTGCGCAGATCCGCCGCGCGTCCCACGAAGCGCGAGAGGCCGCGGGCGCGCGAGATGTCGAAGCGCGTGCGCGCCGCGCCGAGCCCGATCAGGCGGTGGACGCGCACCGGATCGCCGACGCCCTTCACCCGGAACTCGCCGAGGTTTTCGAGCGCGAAGTAGCCGCCGACGAGCGCGGCGGTCGCGGCGGTCAGGTAGCAGGAGTCCGGCGACGCGAGCGACTCCATCCGCTGCGCGAGCCCGACCGTGTGCCCCTGCGCCGTGTAGTCCATGCGCAGATCGTCGCCGATCTTGCCGACCACGACGTCGCCCGAGTGGAGGCCCATGCGCGTCGAGAAGCCGAGCCCGTGCTCGCGCTTCACCTCGGTCGCGTAGCGCGCGATCTCGTCGCGCAGGTGCAGCGCCGCGTAGCAAGCGCGCTGCGCGTGATCCTCGTGTGCGATCGGCGCGCCGAAGAGCGCCATGATGCCGTCGCCCGTGTACTGATTGACGGTGCCTTCGAAGCGGTGCACGCCTTCGGTGAGAATCTCGAAGAAGCGCTCCAGGATGCGGTGCCACTGCTCGGGGTCGAGCTGCTCGGCCAGCTCCATCGAGCCTTTGACGTCGGCGAAGAGGACCGTGACCTGCTTGCGCTCGCCTTCGAGGGCGGACTTCGATTGCAGGATCTTGTCGGCGAGGTGCTTCGGGGTGTACGAGCGCGGGTCGGGCGCCGGGCGCCGCGGTGCGGGCTCGGCGCCGGCATGGCCGGTCGCCGACACGAGGACGGCGCCCTCGCGGAGCGCCACGCGCTGCACGTCGACGAGCTCGGTGACCAGCTCGTCGAGTTCGTCGCCCTCGACATCGAGCTCGCGGGCCAGGGCGCGCACGGAGAGACGGCCCTGCTGCTCGAGCACTTCCCGCGCGCGTTGCAGTTTGGCGACGAAGCTCAAGGCGCGGACGCGCGCAGATCCTTCATGTGCGAGGAACCTCCGCCGGAAATCCGAGAAGCGCAGCGTTGGCGCGCACGCGTTCGTCGGCGGTCAGCAGCATCAGGTCGGGGAACGACTCGCGCAGAAAGAGGGCGCTCGCGAGGTGGATGGCGTCCAGCGTGCGCACGGGCTCGTTCGGGAAGCCGTCTTCGGCGCGTTGCGCGATCTCTTCCGAGATCTCGAGAATCGCCCAGGTGGAACTCGCTTGCGCAAACACGGCGCGCAGATCGGCACCCTGCGCCGCCGTGATGCGCCCTTCACGCTCGGCGCGGCGGACGACCCGGCGCGTCTCGATCAAAGCCAGACGCGACGTGGTGACTTTCTCCGCAGCAGCGAGTGCCGCCCGAATCGCCTCGCCGCCCGGCTCGGCGAAGAGCCAACGCAATACGGCGCTGGTCTCCGCGTAGAGCGTCACCGGTCGCGGCGCTCTGCGTCGAGGAGATCTCCGCTCGGGACGCTGCGCCCGAGCGGCGACGGCCGATACGCGCGGGGATCCTGCGGAAGACCCGGGACGAGGGCGCCTTCCGCAGCCAGCCGCTCGAGGGTCTGGTCGTGCGCTCCGAGGATCGCGCCGGCACTGGGCTGCCTCAACTCGGCGACGACCACACCCCGATCCGTCACCAGCACGACCTCGCCGTTCTTCACCTCGCGCAGGTAGGCGCTGAGACGGTTCTTGAGCTCTTTGACGGCAACGGCCTTCATGACCAGCAAAGTAGCCCCGTGTAGCTACGAGCGCCAAACGCCCACCGAAGCGGGCCGCTCACGCCGGGGCCACCGCGAGCAGCCGCGCGGCGCGTTCGGCGTGCCCCGTCGCGCCCGTCTCGGTAAAGAGGCGCTGCGCGTCGCGCAGTCACGGCCGCTCGCGTCTCCGAGCAGCCCGCGAGCCGCGCACGCTCGACGTGGATCTGCAATCCAACGAGCGCGCTCCGGTCGAGTGCACGAACGCGAGAGCACGGATCGGGCGGGAGACGAGCCGCGAAGCGACCGCCTCTCCGTCTCGATGCGCTCGATGCGCTCGAAGAGCGGGCGGTCACCGACACCGAAGTGCGGTCTCGAGTCACGTCGCCAGGCGGCGCGTCACTTCATCTCGACCCAATCGGCGATCTCGCCGTCGTCGCTGACCGTGCAGGCGACCTTCTTGTGGCCGCTCTTCGCCTTCATGATCAGCTCCCAGTAGCCGGGCTTCAGCGCGCTGGCCTGGGCGATCTCCGCATCCACGCCGATCTTGTACAGGCATGCGCCCTTCGCGACTTCCGACGGGCCCGCCGCCGCCGCCGGCGCGCTGGCCTTGCCCGCGCCGGTGACCTCGAACGAGATGGCGTACTTGCACGTCTCGTTGCGGCGCGCAGTCGCGCGCATCTGATAGACCTGGATCTTGTAGGTGCCGGCCTTGGTGGGGCTCGCGCCGAACTCGTTGCCCGAAGTCGATCCGATGTGGACCGCCTCGCTCGTGTTCCCCGGCTCGAAGACGTTCATGTAGCAGGAGCCTTTCGACGTCGAGAAGAGCACCTGCATCACCTGGCCCTCTTTGACCTGCAGCATGTAGTTCACGCCGGCATCGCCCTGGATGCTCGACTCGAACTCCTTCGAGTGCTGGCCGGCGTCGAAGTGGACGTTCACCGTCGCGTCCTCGGCGAACGCGACCGGGGCCATGGTCACTACGAGAACGAGGGCGAGGGTCGAGAATCGAAACACGTGTCTCTCCTGCAATGAGTTCACGAGGAACGGGGACTCACTCTCCGTCCGGCGTCGTCGCCATGACGTCGGAGTGGCAGCCACCTATGAGAAGCGCCGCAGCGCCGAGCAAGCACGGAATGACGGCCTGTCTCACGATCGACGTCGACACCTGCGCGGAGTAGCGCATGAGTGGACCAACGTCTCGCTCCGAGCGCTAGCGTGTTGCGACCGTGAAGCTCGCGACGCTCCGATCGATGCTGCGCGGCGACCTGCGCGCCGCGCTCGCGACGCTCCGCCCCGTGAAGCAGGCGCAACGCCTCGCCTTCCTCGCAGGTGCGGGGCGCGCCGGCGTGCTCGCCCAGCTCCGCGAAGGACCGGCGACGCGCGACGCGATCGCCGCGCGGCTCGGCGTTCGCGAGGATCCCGACGACGCACTCTCGTCCTGGCTCTCGATCGGCGTCCAGATCGGCGAACTCTCGCTGCGCGACGGCCGCTACGCGCTGCGCAGCCGGCTGGCGCGCACGCTCGCCGACCCGCGCCACGACGCCGTGCTCGGCATCGTCGAGCAGAGCGCCGGGCTCTACCACCGCGTGATCCACGAAGCGCCCGAGCGCTTCGCGAGCGGCGCAAAGCTCGCGCTCGCCGACGTGGACGGCGCGCTCGTGGCGCGCGCCTCGCGCGTGATCGAGCCGCTGCTCTTCGAAGCGGTGGACGAGGTGGTACCGGAGCGCGGCTCCTTCCGGCTGCTCGAGGTCGGCTGCGGCAGCGCCACCTATGTGCGTCACGCCGCGGCGCGCAATCCGGCGCTCACCGCGCTCGCGCTCGACCTCGATCCGGTCGTCGTCGATGCGGCGCGCGCGAACCTCGCCGCGTGGGGGCTCGCCGAGCGCGTCGAGGTCGCGTGCGGCGACGTGCTGGCGCGCCCGGCCGAGCCGGGCTTCGACCTCGTGACGCTCCACAACCTCATCTACTACTTCCCGGTCGCGACGCGCGTCGGTGTCTTCGAGAAGCTGCGCGCCTTCGCCAAGCCCGGCGGCGCGCTGCTCGTCACCGCCACCTGCCGCGGCGGCTCGGTCGTCTCGGACGTGCTCTCGCTCTGGGGCGCGCATACACAGGGATGCGGGCGGCTCCCGGACGTCGACGAGCTGATCGCGCAGATCGAGCGGGCCGGCTGGCACACCGCCGCCGCGCGCCGCCTGATGCCGGGAGACAGCGTGTATCGCTTCATCGCGCGCGCCTGAACGCAGCGCGACCGGTCCTATCCGCGAGCTGACCTCCGCAGGGACCGGCAGATCGGCGCCGGCGTACGAAGTGCCAGGCGCGCGAGAGGTTCATGGATCCCTCCGGCCGGGGGTCCGGCGGAAGCATCCCTGTGGAACGCAGTCGCGCAAACCGAGCGCCGCTTTCAGGCGCCTGTGGTCAGGCGGCTTCGCGCTGTGCCGGACGCCGCACCCGCGCGCGCGCGACCGGACCGCGCGGGCCGCCGAAAGGCCCATCGGTCCAGACGTTCTCGCAGCGCCGGCATTCCGAGAGGCGCAGCAGGCCGCGCTGCCAGACCTCGTCCACGGCGACTTCGTCGGAGCCGCACACGCCGCAGCACGACGCTGCGAGCGGAGCGGACGGTTGGGGGGATCGAAGCGTCGATGCCATCACGTCCTGGTTCTCCCAAAGAGAGAGGGGTGAACCGGGCGCCGGATCCGCTGTTGGGATTGACGGTGGGGTGGGACTGGTTGCGACCCGACGCCCGGCTCGTAGGAGAGAAGACCACGGCTGCGTGACAGAGGCGGTCACAGCGCGCGACGTTTCGGCGAGGCCGCCCGCGGTGGCCACGGC
>JALOQG010000260.1 GCA_025453505.1 Myxococcota bacterium
GGGCGTTCTCAAGCTCGTCTACGACCTGCTGCTGCTCGCGATGTTCCGGCGCATCGAGCCGGGACGCTGATCCCGTTCGCCGTCCTCAGACGGTCCTCGAGAAGCGTGCGACTCCCTTCTGCGCTGGGAGGTAGGTGTCGAGTTCCATGCACAGGTTGCGCAGGAAGAAGCGGCCGAGCGGCGTGACGGCGAAGCGATCCGCTTCGATCGTGACGAGGCCGTCCTTCTCGAAGCCCTCGTAGCGTTCGCGCAGCGCCGCCAGGTCTCCGGGGACTGCGTCGAAGGGGAGCTCCAGGTTGCACATCAGGTGGAGGATCGCGGCCTGCCGCGCGCGATCGTCGTCCGAGAGGCGATGGCCCTTGATGGTGGCGAGATGTCCCGATTCGACGCTCGCGCGCCAGCCCGCCAGCGCGGGTTCGTTCTGCGCGAAACGGCCGGCGACGTCGGAGATCGCGCTCATCCCGACGCCGATGAGGTGACGGCCGGGCATCGTCGTGTAGCCCATGAAGTTGCGGTGCAGGCGCCGCTCGCGCTGGGCCACGGCGAGCGGGTCGTCTTCGCGCGCGAAGTGATCGAGTCCGATCCACGCGTAGCCCGCCTCGGTGAACGCCGACGCCGCGAGGCGGAAGAGCTCGAAGCGCGTGCGCGCGTCGGGCAGCTGCGACTCGTCGATCAGGCGCTGGTGCGGCCGCTGCGTGGGGATGTGCGCGTAGCCGAAACACGCGACGCGATCCGGCGCGAGCGCGAGCGCGATCTCGATCGTGCGCGAGAAGGATTCGACGGTCTGCCGTGGCAAGCCGTAGATGAGATCGAGGTTGATGCCGCGGAAGCCGGCTTCGCGCGAAGCCGCGACGATGTCCTCGACGAGTTCGGCGGGCTGGATCCGCCCGACCGCCTTCTGCACGACGGGATCGAGATCCTGCACGCCGAAGCTGATGCGCGTGAAGCCGAGCGCGCGCAGCGTGCGGAGCTGCTCGCGCGTCGCGAGGCGCGGATCGGACTCGATGCTCAGCTCGACGTCGTCCGAGAAGCGGAAGCGCTCGGTGAACATCGCGAAGGTGCGCACGAGCTGCGCGTCGGACAGCAGGTTCGGCGTGCCGCCGCCCCAGTGCAGCTGCGCAACGCGGCGGGCGCGGCCGAGGCATTCGACGACGATGTCGAGCTCGCGCTCGAGGTCGTCGAGGTAGCGATCCACCGTCTCGGGGTGGCGCGTCGTCAGCGCGTTGCAGCCGCAGTAGAAACATTTCTGCGCGCAATAGACGAGATGTGCGTAGACGGCCAGCGGTGCGTCGTCGGCGCGCGCGGCGGCGAGCGCCTCGCGATGGGCGTTCTCGTCGAAGCTCGCGCTCCAGGCGGGAACGGTCGGGTAGCTCGTGTAACGCGGGCCCGCCTTGTCGTAGCGGGCGATCAGCTCCACCGGAACACGCATCTCGCTTCTCCTGCCGGACTCCGAGCAATCTCGCACGCATCCGGAGCCCGGGCTATAGAGGGTCGATTCTAGAGGAGGAGCGGCCTTGAGACTCGTCTGGGCGTTCGATCCGTTCGACTCGAATCGCAAGTTGCAGCAGCAAGCGGTCGCACTCGTGAAGGCGCTGGTGGCTGCGCGCGATCGCGTCGAGGCGGTCTACGTCGCTTCGCCGCGCGAGATCAGCCTCGCGACGGCCTTCGACGTGCCGTTCCACTCGCGCTTCTCCGGCCACCCGAAACATCTCGTCGCGCAGGGACTCGCGCGCCTCGGGCTGAAGCAGGTGCGGGCGACCGTGCTCACCGAGGACAACGTCTCGGTGACGTCGGCCGCGCGGGCGCTCGCGCAGCACGCGGAGCGCACGAAGGCCGGCCTCACGCTGGTGGCGTCGCGTGCGCGCACGGGCGTCTCGCGGCTCTTCCTCGGCTCCTTCGCCGAGACCCTCGTGCATGTGTCGAAGACGGATCTGCTGGTGTTCCACGAGGGCACGCGCATCTGGAAGCGAAGTCCGGAACGCCTGCTCTACGCGCACGATCTCTCGCGTAGCGACGATCGCGGCTTCGAGCGGGCGCTCGCCCACGCGAAGCGCTGGAAGGCCGCGCTGCACGTCGTGCACGTCCCGGACCCGGCGTACGGAATCCGCTTCGACGACCAGGACTCGTGGGTGGACTCCTACCGCAAGCAGGTGCAGAAGAAGCTCGACGCGATCGACGCGCGCCTGCACCAGGCCGGCGTCGAGGGATCGGTCGTGATCGACGCACAGTGGGCGCCGGTCTCGGAGCTGATCCTCGCGCGGGCGAAGCGGACGCGAGCCGATCTCGTGGTGGTGTGCGCGAAGTCGGGACCGCTCGCGGGCGCGATGGGCGGCAGCGTGACGCGGCAGATCCTGCGCGCGTCGGGCACGCCCGTCCTGGTGATCAAGACGGGCTGAGCGGCCCCGGTCGCGCGCGATCCTCGCGCCAGACCGTGGCGCCGAGGAAGACCAGCCGGAGCTGTCGCACGAAGGTGTCGAGCAGCTCCTCCTCCTGGCGCGGCTGGTTCGCGGGGACGTCGAGAATGTCGGCGACGGCGCTCAGCATCACCTTGACGACGAGCCCGCACATCATCTGCAGCGTCTCCATCGAGAGGTGCGGCAGGTAGCGCAGGTCGCGGAGGTCCTGCGCCATCTCGTTCGCGAAGTGATCGACCTCGCGCCGGACGGCGGCGCGGATCACCGGCGAGCCGCCCGAACGCTCGGACGCGACGAAGAGGAACTGCCGCGGGTGCTCCTCGAGGTAGCTCTTGTAGATCCGCACCGAATTGCGGATGACGTCGCTGACGGGCAGGCCGTCGCGGCGCGCGTCGCGCAGCAGGCGGCGCAGGGTCGTGCCGCCCTCCTCGACGAGCGCGAGACCGAGTTCGTCCATGTCGCGGAAGTGGCGATAGAAGGCGGTCGGCACGACGCCGGCTTCGCGCGTCACCTCGCGCAGGCCGAGACCGGTGAAGCTGCGGCCCTCGCTCATCAGGCGCAGCGCGGCCTCCATCAGCGCCTCGCGGGTGCGCCGCTTGCGCGCCTCGCGCGTGAGCGGCGGGCGCGTCGGCGGGTCGCTGGGCTCGCGGACGCGCGGGGTCCGGGTCGGTCGCGGCGCCATGCGGGCCACCTCCGGGAAACGTTCGAGTGGGTGAAAGCTTAGGCGATCTGATGGTTTACCGATACGTGGGTCGATTGAGTGAACGAGTGTTGACGGAAGATCGGACTTCGGTGAACATATGTCCACTCAAACGGGAGCCTGCCCATGCCGGACCGGACGCTGGAGACCGCGGCACGGCGCCGCCTGCTGGAGAGCCCCTGGCTCCGGCCTTTGAACGACCTCGCCGCCCTCGACGATCTGCTCGCCCAGGTGCATCCGACCTGGTCGCTCGGCCGGATCAAGGCGCGCGTCGTGGAGATCCGCGACGAAGCCCCGGACGTGCGGAGCTTCGTGCTGCGCCCGAACCGGCGCTGGCCCGGCTTCAGCGCCGGCCAGCACGTGACCGTGACGCTCGAGATCCGCGGCGCGCGTCACACACGCACCTTCAGCCTCTCGTCGGCGCCGGGCGATCGCCTGCTGCGGCTGACCGTGAAGCGCCAGCCGGATGGGCTGGTCACGAACGCGCTGCACGACGCGGTCGCGGTCGGCGACGTGCTCGAGCTGAGCGCGCCGGACGGCGCGTTCGTGCTGCCGGCGCCGCTGCCCGAAAAGCTGCTGATGCTCTCCGCCGGCAGCGGCATCACGCCGGTCGCGTCGCTGTTGCGCGACCTGCGCCAGCGCGATCCCGCACGCGACGTCGTCTTCGTTCACGTCTGCCGGACGCCTCGCGACGCGATCTTCGCCGCGGAGCTCACGGCCATCGCGGCCGACATGCCGTCGCTGCGGCTCGTCACGCACGTCACCAGCGAGCGCGGCCGGATCGACGCCGACGGCATCGTCGCGCTCGTGCCCGACCTCGCCGAGCGACACACCTTCCTGTGCGGTCCGCCGGCGTTCCTCGAGATGGTGCGGGCGCGCTGGGGCGCGGAAGGCTGGGCGGAGCGCCTCGCGTTCGAACGCTTCGGCGGCCCGATCCCGGACCGGCGCGCGACCGGTGCGTCCGTGCAGGTACGGGCGCTCCGCTCGCAGCGCACGTTCACGACGCGCGGCGAGCGACCGCTGCTCGTCGAGGCCGAGCGCGCCGGCCTCGCGCCGAAGCACGGCTGCCGCATGGGCATCTGCCGCACCTGCCGCTGCCGCATGCGGAGCGGCAGCGTCGAGAATCTGCGCACCGGCGAGATCCACGCGGAGCCCGGACGCCTGATCCAGCTCTGCGTCTCGGTCGCACGCACCGACCTCGAGCTCGAACTCTGAGCCCCAACCCCTTCTGGAGGAGTCCGATGAAGACCCATCTCTCTCCCGATCAGATCGAATCCCTCGGCGCCGAGCTCGACGCGATCCGCGCCGAAGTCGTCGCCGATCTCGGCGAACGCGACGCCGCGTACATCCGCGGCATGGTGCGGCTGGCGCGCTGGAACGCGATCGCCGGCCGCGGTCTGTTGATGTTCGGGGTCGGTCCGCTGAGCTGGGCGGCCGGTACGTCCGCGCTCGGGCTCGCGAAGATCCTCGAGAACATGGAGATCGGCCACAACGTCATGCACGGCCAGTACGACTGGATGAACGACGAAACGCTCGACTCGCAGACCTACGAGTGGGACAACGTCTGCGACGCCGACGACTGGCGGCACTCGCACAACGTCCTGCACCACACCTTCACGAACATCCTC
>JALOQG010000261.1 GCA_025453505.1 Myxococcota bacterium
ATCGCGCGTTCCAGCGCGGGCGTGCAGCGCTCGTCGGCGTCGAGACAGAAAATCCAGTCGCCGCCACACGCGTCGAGCGCAAAATTCTTCTGCGCGACGTAGCCGGGCCAGGCGTTGTGCACGACGCGCGTCGCGCGCTTGCGCGCGATCTCGACGCTCGCGTCCGTGCTGCCCGAGTCGACGACGACGATCTCGTCGCACCAGGCGACGCTGTCGAGACACGCCGCGAGGCGGTCCTCCTCGTCCCGGCAGATGATCGCGGCGGAAACGCGCGGCCGCGGCGCCTCGCTCACGTGCGCACCCGCTCCACGGAGAGCACGCCGCGCACGCGCTCGATCTCCTTCATCACGCCGGTCAACGCGCGCAGGTCCACGACCCAGAGATCGAACTCGTGGACGGCGGTCTGGTCGGCCGCGCTCGTCTTCACGCGCGCCGCGCCGATGTTGACGCCGGCGCTCGAGATCGACTTGGTGATCTTCGCGAGCACGCCGGGCTGGTCCATCGAGACCGCGCGCACCTTGACGAGACGCGGCTGCGCGCTCTTCGCCTCCCACTGCACCGGGATGCGGCGATCGGGGTCGAGCGTGAAGGCGTGCTGGCAGTCCTTCTGGTGCACCGTGACGCCGCGCCCGCGCGTGACGAAACCGATCACCTCGTCGCCGGGCAACGGATTGCAGCAGCTCGCGAAGCGCACCAGCACGTCGGCGACGCCGTCCACGCGGATGCCGCTGGCGGGCGGCGCCGGGCGCGCGCGGCCGAAGATGCGGCGCCGCTTCGGCTCGGGCGGCGGCGCCGGCTCCTCGCCGCGCAGCTTCGCGACCAGCGGCGCGGGCGTCAGCTTGCCGTAGCCGACCGCCGAGAAGAGATCGTCGGGGGCGCCCGAGAGCTCCTTCTGCGCGAGCGCATCGATCGCGCCGCTCTCGAGCAAACGCGCCAGCGAGAGGCCGGCGCGCCGCAATTCCTTCTCGAGGATGTCGCGGCCGAGTTCGCGGCTGCGCGCCTGCTCGGCGACGCGGATCGCGTGGCGGATCTTCGAACGCGCCTTGCCCGAGACCACGAAGTCGAGCCAGTCCTTGCGCGGGAACTGGGCCTCGCTGGTCAGGATCTCGAGCGTGTCGCCGTCCTTGAGCACGTGGCGCAGCGGCACGATGCGGCCGTTCACGCGCGCGCCGGCGCAGTGCGAACCGACCTCGGAGTGGATCGCGTAGGCGAAGTCGAGCGGGGTCGAGCCACGCGGGAGGTTGATCACGTCGCCCTGCGGCGTGAACACGAACACTTCGTCGGGGAAGAGGTCGACCTTCACCGCGTCGAGGAACTCGTGCGGGTCGCTGAGCTCCTGCTGGCGGTCGAGCAGCTGCCGCAGCCACGCGAACTTCTGCTCGTCGGCGTCGTCGCGCGCGCCGCCGCCGGTCTTCTTCTCCTTGTAGCGCCAGTGCGCCGCGATCCCGAACTCCGCCGCGCGGTGCATGTCGCGCGTGCGGATCTGCACCTCCATGCGCTCGCCGTAGGGGCCGATCACGGTGGTGTGGAGGCTCTGATACCCGTTGGGCTTGGGCAGCGCGACGTAGTCCTTGAAGCGGCCCGGCACCGGGCGCCAGGTCGCGTGCACCAGGCCGAGCGCCGTGTAGACCGACTCGGACGGCGCGTCGAGGATCACGCGGAACGCGATCACGTCGTGGATCTGGTCGAGCCCGACGCTCTGCGCCTCCATCTTCGCCGCGATCGACGCCAGCTCCTTCTCGCGGCCCGTGATCTCGAAGGAGAGTCCGGCCTCGGTGAGCCTGGTGCCGAGCACCGCGATCACCTCGTCGACATAGCGCTCGCGTTCCTGGCGGCGCGTCTGGAGCTGCTTCTCGAGCTGCTCGACGAGCTGCGGCCTCAGCACGCGGAAGGCCAGTTCGACCAGATCGCGGCGCATCCACTCGATGCCGAGCCTTCGCGCCAGCGGCGCGTAGATGTCCATCGTCTCCTGCGCGATGCGGCGGCGCGCGTCCTCCTTCATGAAACCGAGCGTGCGCATGTTGTGCAGGCGGTCGGCCAGCTTGATGAGCAGGATGCGGATGTCCTTCGACATCGCGACCAGCATCTTGCGGAAGCTCTCGGCCTGGCGTTCGCGGGCGGAGGAGAACTCGATCTTCGCGATCTTGGTCAGGCCCTCGACCAGGAAGCCGACCTCTTCGCCGAAGAGGCGCCGGATCTCGGCGGCGGTGGTGAGGGTGTCTTCGAGCGCGTCGTGGAGCAGGCCGGCCGTCACCGCGGCGGCGTCGAGGCGCATGTCGGCGAGGATGCCGGCGACCTCGAGCGGGTGGATCAGGTACGGCTCGCCGGAGAGCCGCTGCTGTCCCTCGTGCGCCTTCGCCGCGAACACGTAGGCCCGCTGCAGCAGATCGAGATCTGCATCGGGATGGTGTTCGAGGACCTTGTCGGCGACGTCGTTGAAACGGAGCATGGTTGCCCGCCGTTGGGCCTAGCCTAACCGAGCCCCGAGGGGCGCGCTGGATTCGACTCCCTCTCCATCGCCGATCTCGCCCTCCGACCGGAGTCCGTGTCTCAGTCGGCGAGCCAGGCGGCCAGCGCCGGATCCAGGATCTCGCGCACGCGCGCCAGGCGGAAGCGCTTGCCGACCTCGCCGAGCCGGCCGTCGCGTGCGGCCGCCAGCAGCGAGAGCACGTCGTCGATCGCGCGCTCGGCGGCGTCGTTCACCACGAAGTACGAGAAGCCGCGCGCAGCGGCGAACTCGCGCCGCGCGATCGCGAGACGCCGGTCGACCTCCGCGCGGTCTTCGGTGCCGCGCCCGCGCAGACGCGCTTCGAGCGCGGCGAGCGACGGCGGCAACAGGAAGATCGCGATCGCGTCGCCGCGTCGCTCGCGCACCTGGCGCGCGCCTTCGGTCTCGATCTCGAGCAGCACGTCGCGTCCGCCCGCGAGCGGCTCTTCGATCGCCGCCCACGAGGTGCCGTAGAGATTGCCGCTGTATTCGGCGTGCTCGAGGAAGGCGCCCTCGCCCACCAGCTTCTGGAACTCGCTCGCCGACACGAAGCGGTACTCGACGCCGTCGCGCTCGCCGGGCCGCGGCGCGCGCGTCGTGTGCGAGACCGAGAGCACGACGTTGGGATCGCGCGCGATCACGCCCTTGCACACGGTCGTCTTCCCGGCGCCCGACGGCGCCGACAGCACGAAGAGGCGCCCCTGCGGCGCAGCGCCCGCGGGCCTACTCAACGTTCTGCACCTGCTCGCGAATGCGTTCGAGCTCGGTCTTGAGCTCGACGACCTGGTGCGCGATCGGGGCGTCGCCGCCCTTCGAGCCGATCGTGTTGGCCTCGCGTCCCATTTCCTGGAGCAGGAAGTCGAGGCGGCGGCCGACCGCGCCGCTGGATTCGAGGATGGCGCGGAACTGCGCGGTGTGGGAGCGCATGCGCACCGTCTCCTCGGTGACGTCGAGGCGATCCGCCGCCAGCACGATCTCCTGGTGCAGGCGCGCTTCGTCGAGCAGACCCGTCTCGTCGCGCAATTGATCGGCCCGCTTGCGGAGGCGCTCGCGCACCGAGCGCTGCACGTCCGCCGAGCGCGACTCGACGTCGCTGGTCAACGCGTCGATGCGCGCGAGCCGTCCGCGCAGCTCGCGGTCGAGCGCCTCGCCCTCCGCGGCCCGCATCGCGCCGAGGCCATCGAGCGCCTGGCCGATGCCCGCCTCGAGCGCCCGCCGCACGCCCTCTTCCGGGAGCGATCGCTCGATCACGCGCGCGACGCCCGGCAGCCCGAGCAGCGAGCGCACGTCCAGTTCTCCCGGCACGCCGTGCCGCTCGCCGAGTTCGCGCGCCGCGCGCAGGTACTGCGCCGCCGCGCCGAGATCGAGCGTGACCGACTCGCTCGACGGCGCGCCCGCGCTCGCGTGCACGTTGAGATCGACCTTGCCGCGATCGAGCTGCGCGGCGACGAGCGCACGCACTTCGCCCTCGAACGCGGCGAGCCCGTGCGGCAGACGCACGCGCACGTCGAGATGGCGGTGATTGACGCTGCGCACCTCGACGTCGAAGGACGCGCCCTCGACCGTGAAGCTGGCGTGCCCGAACCCGGTCATGCTGCGGATCACGCGCGGTCCTCCCGTGTGGCGGCTGCGATCGCGGCCGGCAGCGCCTCGATCACCTCTTCGGGCGCGGCCGTCGCCGTGCCCACCTTCTCGACGACGACGCCGGCGGCGGCGTTCGCGATCACGGCCGCCTCGCGCAGCGACGCGCCGCTGCGCCGCGCGAGCGCGAGCGCCGCGATCGTGGTGTCGCCCGCGCCCTGCACGTCGAAGACCTCGCGGCGCGGCGTGCCGACCCAGGTGCCCGGACCGTCGCGATCGAAGAGCGCGATGCCGGCCGCGCCGCGCGTCACGACCACCGTCGCACCGCCGAGGCGCCGCCGCAGCCGCGACGCCGCGCGCGCGAGATCGAGGCGCGTCACGATCTTCATGCCCGCGAGCACTTCCGCCTCGCGCACGTTCGGCTTGACCAGCGCGGCGCCACGATACGGCGCGAGATCGTACTTGGGATCCACCGACACTGGCACCTGCGCAGCGGCCAGCTTGCGCATCACGGCGCGCACCGTCGCCGCGGCGAGCGTGCCCTTGCCGTAGTCCTCGATCACCGCCGCGTCGGCGGAGCGCGCCGCGCGCTCGACCGCGGCGACCAGCTCGCGTCCCGCGCGCACGGGCAGCGGATCCAGCGTCTCGCGATCGAAGCGCACG
>JALOQG010000262.1 GCA_025453505.1 Myxococcota bacterium
CGCGCCGACCCTCGCCCAGCTCGACGCCGACGCGAACCTGGAAGTGGTGATCAACACCGCGCACACGGGGCTCGTCGCGTACGAGATCCCCGGCACGGCGAACGCGCGGCTCCTCTGGCCGACCGGCCGCGGCGACGTCGCCCGCACCGCGCCGGAGGCGGGTGCGGCCAGCGGCGTCGCGGCGCTCGCCGGTCTGCGGCTCCTCGCGCGACGCCGTCGCGCGTAGCCACGCGTCCACGCTCCGATCCGAAGCGGCCGGCACACGCCTTGCTCTCTCCTCGGGCGCCGGGGGGCGAGCGAGGGAGTTCCCGTGCACAGCATCCGATCCGTTCTCTTCGTGGGCCGCGCCGAACGACTGCATGCGGAGGGTGTCGCGGAATCGCCGCTGCTCGACTTCGCGTGGGCGCGCGACGCGGAAGAGGCCGCCGCGCTTCCGCTTTCCGCGTTCGACGCGCTGGTGGTGGACGCGGCCGACGAACGCGTGGCGCGCGAGTCGGTCGCGCGGCTGCGCGGATCGGCCCGCGGCGCGTGCCCCCCGATCCTGGTCCGTGTGCCCGCGACCAGCACGACCAGCGAGGTGGTGCTGCGCAGCGCGGGCGCCGCGCTCGTGTGTCGCGGCGATGCGACGCCGCTCTGCGACGCGCTCGATGCGCTCGTCGACGAGCCGTCGCAGCGGCCCGACGCGGCCGAGCCGCCGCGCACCGGCCTCGTCGCGCGCAGCGCGGCGATGCGCGACGTGCTCGCACTCGCCGAACGCGCGATGGGATCGGGCGCGACGGTGCTGCTCTCGGGCGAGACGGGCACCGGCAAGGAAGTGCTGGCGCGCGCGATCCACGACGGCTCGGCGCGGCGCCGCGCGCCGTTCGTCGCGGTCAACTGCGCCGCGTTTCCCGAGACGCTGCTCGAGAGCGAGCTGTTCGGACACCTGCGCGGCAGCTTCACCGGCGCCGACAAGAACCAGCTCGGCCTCTTCGCGGCGGCGCAGAACGGCACGCTCTTCCTCGACGAGATCGGCGAGACTTCGCCGGGCCTCCAGGCGAAGCTGCTGCGCGCGCTCCAGGAGCGCGAAGTGCGGCCGATCGGCGGCTCGAAGCCGCGCAAGGTGGACGTGCGCGTGATCGCGGCGAGCAATCGCGCGCTGCCGCGCGAGGTCGCGGCGGGCCGCTTCCGCGAGGATCTCTACTACCGCCTCGCGGTGTTCCGCATCGCGCTGCCGCCGCTGCGCGAGCGCGGCGAAGACGTGCTGCCGCTCGCCGCGCACTTCCTGCGCCGCCACGGCGCACGCGACGCCAAGCCCGGCTGCCATCTCTCGCGCGAGGCCGCCGATCTGCTGCTCGCCCACACGTGGCCCGGCAACGTGCGCGAGCTCGAGAACGAGATGCAGCGCGCGCTCGCGCTCGCCGAACCGGGCGAGGCGATCGCGGTGCGCCATCTCTCCGATCGCTTGCAGGAGACGCTGCGTCCGCTCGCCGCCGCGACGCGCGCCGACGCGCCCGACTCGCTGCGTGCGCAGCTCGCGCGTGCCGAAGCCTGGCTGCTGCGCCGCGCCCTCGAAGCCCACGCAGGCCGCCGCGCGGCGACGGCGCGCGCGCTCGGGATCACGCGCGAGGGGCTGTACAAGAAGATGCGCCGCTTCGGAATCGAGTGAGGCCGCGAGGTCGTCCGGCCAACGGAAGGAACACCCCGAGAAAACGTCACAAAAGCATGGCGGTCCGGTGGCCGATCCGTGTCGGACAGCCCGCGCTGCACGGAGGAGCCAGAACGCCATGTCGTTCGCCACCCGCCTCGTCGCCTCGCTCTCGCTGCTCTTCACCCTCTCGATTCCCGCGCAGGCGGAGGAGGTACGGCTCCAGCGTCGCCACCACGTGGGCGACTCCTATGCGCTCTCGCTGCGCACGACCACGCAGAGTGCGCTGCGCGCACGGTCGCGCAGTCTGCAGGCGGAGGACGTGCAGCTCACGTACACCGCGACCGTCGAGGTGCTCGAGACGGACGCGGCGGGGCGACCGCTGCGCGAGCGCCATGCCGGGGCACAGCTCCGCTACGAGCGGCCCGACGGAGCGGGCGCGCTCTTCCGTGAGGGCGCCAGCTTCGAAGTCCGGCGCGACGCGGACGGCGGCCTAGCGCTCTTCGCGAACGACGGACGCGTCGAGCGCAAGATCGAGAAGCTCGTCGGCGCCGTGCTCGCGACGCAGTTCGAGTACACGCTCGCGCCGGCGCTGCTCGAGCCGGGCCGCCCGGTCGAGATCGGCGAGACGTGGGAGCTCGATCCGAAGATCGCGCGACGCCTGCTGCGCGCCCACGACGTGCGCATCGTGGACTTCGCCGGGCCTGTGACGGCGACGCTCGCGCGCGGCGACGACGACGCGAACGCGCGCGTGATCCGCTACCGCATCCCGATCGCGCGCTGGGAGCCCGGCGCGCTGCCCGACAACGCGCGCACCGCCGAATCCGACGCGCAGGTCGAGGGCGAGATCCGGCTCTCCGCCGATCCGGACGCCGCCCCGCTCGAACACCGCTCGAAGCTCGTGTCGAGCCTGCACGGCGTACTGACCGCCTCCGGTGTCGCAGCGCCGGTGCCGTGGAGCCTCGAAAACGCGAGCGCGTCGGAACAGAGCACGCGGATCCTGCGCCGGTCGATCGCCGCCAACTTCTGATCCGCGTCAGCAGAACACCAGTTCGGCGACGCCGCCGCGGTTGCCGGCGACGAGCGCCTCCTGGCCGAACTCGCGCGCCAGCGCGATCGCAGCGTCGCGCGCGAGGTCGAGGATCAACAGGCTCTCCTCGGGCGGCCACGCAGCGTCCGTTCCGATGCCGCGACCCGCGATCGCCGTGAGGCCCGTGCGCCGCACGCGTTCGGCGAGCCGGCGCTGGTCGGCTTCGTTCGCCGCCGCATCGCGCAGCCGTCCGCCGGGATTGTGCGCAGTGACGTACGCCCAGCACTGCGCACCCGCCACGTCGAGCAGCGCGTCGAGTTCCGGAGCGCGCGCGCCGATCCGGAGGTCGAAGCCTCCGCCGGGAGCGTCCACGCGAAACGCCGTCGCGCGATAGGCGGCGTGGCGCGCGGCCGTCTCGCCCGGATCCGATCGCGATTGCATCCGCCCGTCCCTCCTCGCCGACGCAGGCTGGCGCGAAGCGTGGACCTCGACAATGCGGGGTTCGTCCCAGAACCGGCACACCGGGCGCCGGGGGGCAGCGCGCGACGGCCCCACGAGGCCGCGCGGGGATTCACCTCAACGACTTGCGCGTTCCCGCCGATCCAACCGGACGTGAACCACAGCCGGACCTGCCTGATCTCCGAAGCGGCGGAACACGTCGCGGCCGCGTTCGACCGCGCGGGCGCCCTCGCCGTGCTGATCGCCGACGCATCGGGGCTCGCTTCGCTCGAACGCCGCTACGGCGGCGACGCGCACGACGGTGCGCTCGCCGGACTCGCCGCGATCCTCGCAGCGGCGTGCGAGGAGATCGTTCCGGGCCGCGCGGTGCTCGCGCGCGGCGAGATCGGACGCGGCGAGATCGTCGCGCTGCTGCCGTGCGCGCCGGCCGAGCGCGAACTCTTCTCGAAGGGGCTGCCCGCGATCGAGCGCGCCGTGCGCGCCGAGCTGATGCGCCAGGGCGCGCGCGTCGTGCACCCGTACCTGCGCGAACTGCCGCCGGTGCCGATCGGTCGCGCCTACCGGCTGCGCAATCCGATGCTGAGCGAGCTGACGCAGATCCGCGACGCGATCGACGCCGCGCGCGTCGACGCCGAGCTGAACCTGCGCAACGACGCGCGCGCGCGACGCCGCCACTTCGAAGACCTGCTCGTACACGAGCGGGTCTACTCGGTGTACGAGCCGATCGTCGACGCCGACACGCTGACCGTGTTCGGCTACGAAGCGCTGATCCGCGGGCCCGAAGGCAGCGCCTTCGCGTCGCCGCTGACGCTCTTCGACGTCGCGGCCGAAGAGAACCTGCTCTTCGAGCTCGACTGCCTGTGCCGCCGCGCGGCGATTGCCGGGGCCGCCGGCTTCCCGGAAGGCGCGAAGCTGTTCATGAACATCCGCCCCTCCTCGTTCCACGATCCGAACTTCCAGCTCGACACGCTGCGCCGCACGCTCGACCGCTGCGGCCTCGCACCGACCGAAGTCGTGTTCGAGATCTCCGAGCAGGAGTCGATCGAGAACTACGAGATCTTCCGCGAGGCGCGCGACGCCTACGGCAAGCTCGGCTTCCAGTTCGCGCTCGACGACACCGGCGTCGGCTACGCCAGCCTCGAAGCCGTCGCCGAGCTGACGCCCGAGTTCATCAAGGTCGATCGCGTCTTCGTGAAGGGCATCGACGAGGATCCCGTGCGCCAGACGATCCTGCGCGCACTGCAGAGCCTCGCGAACGACCTCGGCGCCCGCATCGTCGGCGAGGGTCTCGACACCCTCGAAGAGCTGCGGATGCTCGCCAAGCTCGGCATCCCCTTCGGTCAGGGCTGGCTCTTCGGCAAACCCCAGCCCCTCCGCGGCACCGACGAGTTCTGAGGCTCGCCGCTCGCCTGCGGCTCGCTACGCGGGAGGAGCTTTGATCCGGCGCGCTGGGGACTCGACCGTGGCCTTGTGATCTCGCCGCTCGCCTGCGGCTCGCTACGCGGGAAGCGGGGGGTGTGGGGCGTCGGGGTGGCTCGGTCGGGCGGCAGGAGCCGGAAGGCTGCGGTACAGAGCGGCGGCATGTCGATCCAGCGTCTGCTCATCGCCAACCGCG
>JALOQG010000263.1 GCA_025453505.1 Myxococcota bacterium
ACACCTCGGCGCGTCGACCGGCCCCGCGTTGCGGCGCCTCCGCGTGCGCCTGCGCCCGAGCCGGGGGCCTTCGTCGCGGAGCCGCATCGTGCGAGCCCGCCGGTGACCACGCCTGGTGAATCGGCGACGCCGCCGAGCGGACCGATTGTCGAGCGACCGCACGCCGGCGCGGGTCGCGTGTTCGGTGAGGGCGAGGTGGACGCGGTCGCCGCTCCGCTTGCCGCGATCGAGCCCCGTTATCCCGCGCGGGAGCAGAGGCTCGGGCGCGAGGGCGTCGTCGTGCTCGACGTGCTCGTCGAGGCGGATGGCCGCGTGCGTGATGCGCGCGTCGTGAAGAGCGGCGGAGACGGATTCGACGACGCCGCGCGCGAGGCGGTCGCGGCGTCCCCGTTCCGCGCGGCGCGCCGCGCGGGCGAAGACGTCGCGTCACGCGTGAAGGTGCGGGTTCACTTCGAACTCGACTGACGTCCGAGCGCCCAGCCCTGTTTCGAGAGGTCGATGCGAGCGTCACCGCCGAATCGGATGCCCTCGCCTTCGAGCAGGGCGCGCTGCAGCCGATCCCAGCCCGGCGTGCCGCGCGGACTCACGCGACCCTGCGCGTTGACGACGCGATGCCACGGGACGTCGCTGCCTTCGGGCAGCGCGGCGAGCGCATAGCCGACGAGCCGCGCGTGCGAGCCGAGCCCCGCGAGCTGCGCGATCTGCCCGTAGGTGGCGACGCGTCCGCTCGGGATGCGCCGCACCCACGTCCGGATCTTCGCGTGCGGATCCGAGTCGGACGGGCTGCTCATGCACGGACGCTATCGCGTATCCTCGCTCCCCGTGCGGCGGCGCGGCTTCCTCCTCCAGCCGACTCATCGGATCGAGAACGGACGTCCGATCTGGATGCTCTTCGGCCGTCTCGAAGCGGGGCCCGCGTTCCTCGTCGAGGACGACCGCCATCGGCCGTACGCGTTCGTGGCAGCGGAGTTCGACGCGAAGCTGCGGCACGCGCGGGGGCTGCGCGTCGAGCCGTGCGGCCTCGTCGACCTGCGCGGGCGTGCGGTGCTGCGGGTCGAGACGGAGACACCGGCCGGCATCGCGCGCTTGCGCGAGCGGCTCGGCGCCGATGCGATGCTCGAAGCCGATCTGCGCTTCCCGTATCGCGTGCTGATCGATCTCGGCCTGCGCGGCGGGCTCGTCATCGAGGGCGAGCCGTCGCCCGACTCGAGCGAGTCGTTGCTGCGCTTCCGGAATCCGGACCTCGCGCCCGCCGACGTGGTGCCCGCGCTCCGCGTGGCGTCACTCGATCTCGAGACGACGCCCGACGCGAGCGCGATCCTCTCGGCGGCGCTGGTCGCGGACGGTTTCGACGAAGTGCACCTGGTGACGCCGGGAAGCGTCGCGGGTGCGCACGCCCATCGCAGCGAAGTAGATCTGTTGCGCGCGCTGCTCGCCGCGCTGCGGCGTCTCGATCCCGACGTGCTGGTCGGCTGGAACGTGGTCGACTTCGACCTGCGCGTGCTCGCCGCGCGCTGTGAGGCGCTCGGCGTGCCTGCCGAACTCGGGCGCGTACCGGGCGCGATCGCGTTCCAGGAGGATCGCGGCTTCACGCGGCAGTCGCGCGCGAGCATTGCGGGCCGCATGGTGCTCGACGGCATCGGACTCGTGCGCGACGCGGTGAAACTCGCGGACTATCGGCTCGAAACGGTCGCGCAGGCGGTGCTCGGTCGCGGCAAGCTGCTGGACCGCGAGGCGCCCGACGCGGCGCAGGAAATCCAGCGGCTGTACCGCGAAGATCCCGCGGCGCTGGTCGCCTACAACCGCGAGGACGCGCGGCTCGTGCTCGAGATCCTCGAGCACGAGGCACTGCTCGCGCTCGCGATCGAGCGCTCGTCGCTCTCGGGCATGCAGCTCGATCGCGTCGGCGCGTCGATCGCATCGTTCGATCTGCTCTACCTCCCCGAGTTGCGGCGGCGCGGGTACGTCGCTCCGAGCGTCGACCGCGAGGCGGCGCCCGCCGGCGCGCCGATCGCGCGCGTGCAGGGCGGGGCGCTGCTCGATCCCGTGCCCGGCTTCCACGAGCGCGTGGCGGTCTTCGACTTCCGCAGTCTGTATCCGAGCCTGATCCGGACCTTCGACCTCGATCCGCTCGCGCATGCGCTCGCCGCGGACGCGGACGACGACGCCGCGCTGACGGCGCCCAACGGCGCGCGCTTCCGCCGGGGAGCGGGCATCCTGCCGGTGCTGGTCGAACGTTTCGGTTCTGCGCGCAGTGCGGCGCGTGCCCGCGGCGACGCGCACGCGGCGCAGGCGATCAAGATCATGCTCAACGCGCTCTTCGGCGTGCTCGGCGCGAGCGCGTGCCGCTTCTTCGATCCCGCGGTCGCGAACGCGATCACGAGCTTCGGTCAGCAGACGCTGCGCTGGACGCGCGACGCGTTCGCGGAGCAGGGCGTGCGCGTGCTCTACGGCGACACGGACTCGGTGTTCGTGCAGGTGGACGACCGCGCGGCGATCGAGCCGCTGCGCGAACGCGCCCAGCAGCGCATCGCGCAGCGCGTCCGCACGCAGTACCGCGTCGAGCCGCATCTCGAGCTCGAGTTCGAGAGCTTCTACGACCGCTTCTTCCTGCCGCGGCTGCGCGGCGGGCGCGGGGCGTCGCACAAGCGCTACGCGGGCCGCGAGGACGGGCGGCTCGTCGTCGTCGGACTCGAAGCGGTGCGCCGCGACTGGCCCGCCGCCGCCGGTCGCCTCCAGGAGGGCATGTTGGAACGCGCGTTCGCCGGCGAGCGCGTCGCGCCGTTCGTGCGCGGCTTCGTCGAGGAGCTGCTCGCGGGCGCGCGCGACGCGGAACTCGTGTACGCGAAGCGCGTGCGCAAGGCGTCGCTCGACCGCTACACCGCGACGACGCCGCCCCACGTGCAGGCGGCGCGCAAGCTCGCGGAGCGCGGAGTCCGCGTCGGTCCCGTGGTGCGCTACGTCGTGACGGCGTCGGGTCCCGAGCCGGTGCTGCCCGGTGCGCCGCTGCCGGCGGCGATCGACCGCCGCCACTGCGTCGATCACGTGCTCACGGGCGTCGCCGACGCGATCCTGAGCGAGCTCGGAGAGGAAGGCGCCGCTTCGCTGGACGAGATCCTCGGCCGTCGCGCGCCGAAGCAGCTCGATTTGCTCTGAGCGAGCTCGGCTCGCACTTCGGGCGAGGGGCCCGGCGGCCGATGAGGGGGCATGCGTACGACCGCGCTCTTCGTCGCGATCGCCCTCGCGCTCGCCACGGCGTCCGCCCGTGCGAGCGAGGTCGGCTGTCCCGCGCGCATCGTCACGCCGGGCGTGACGGCGACCTGGTACACCGCGCTCGGCACGAACGCTTGCGCCATCCCGGTCGCGCCGGGCGATTTCGTCGCGGCGCTCGCAGAGGTGGACTTCGACGGCGGCGCCCACTGCGGGCGCTGCGCGCGCGTGCAGGGACCGCTCGGCGCGGTGACGGTGCGGATCACCGACTACTGCCCGGCGCTCGGCAACCCGCTCTGCGTGCCCGGTCACCTCGATCTCGGCTACGACGCGTTCGCCGCGATCGGAAACCCGGGCGCCGGCGTGATCGACGTGGACTGGGAGACCGTGGCCTGCGAAGACGAGACGATCTCGATCTTCTTCCGCAGCGGAAGCAATGCCTACTACGCGAGGATCCAGGTGCGCGGCGCGCGCTACGGAGTCGCCGCGCTCGAAGTGCGCGACGGTGCTTCGTGGCGGCTCGCCACGCCCACCATCGACGGACACTTCGAACACACCGCGGTGACGCCGCTGCCAGCCAGCTTCGATCTGCGTCTCACCGACGTGCACGGCGGCGTCGTCGAAGCGGCCGGCGTCCCGTACACGGAGGACGCGGCGCTGCCGACCGGCGTCCAGTTCGCCGCGTGTCCCGAGCCGCGTGCCGCGGCGGCGGCGCTCGCCGCGGTCGCGGCGCTCGCGGTGCTTCAGGGCGCCGCGCGCACCGCGGCCAGAAGCGCGGCGCCGTAGCGCTGCGCCTTCGCCGGCCCGATGCCGTGCGCCTGCTCGAGGTCCTCGAGCGTCTGCGGGCGCAATCGCGCGACGTCGCGCAGCGTGCGGTCACTCGCGATCACGTAGGGCGGCACGCCCTCGGCGCGCGCCCGCTCCATGCGCACGCGCCGCAGGGTTTCGAAGAGCGCCCGCGCCGTCGCGTCGAGTGCGTCGTCGGCCGGCGCCGCGCGGCGCGCAGAGGTCGTCGCGACGGCGCGACGGCGCTGGGCGCTCGGCAGCAGCAGTCGCGCGGGCGCGTCGCCGCGCATGACTGCGGCGCCTTCGGCGGTCAGCAGGGCGACGGGGCGATCGCCGCCCTCGAAGTCGATCCAGCCCGGTGTGATGCAACGCCGAAGCAGCCGCGTCAGCCATTCCTCGCTGCGCTCGGCGAGCGCGCCGAAGGTGCGGGTTCCGGCGAGTCCGCTGCGCACGAGTCGATCGTCGTCCGCGCCGCGCAGCAGCGCGACGGCCGCACCGAGTCCGTAGCGCCCGTGGATGCGCGCGACCGCAGAGAGCGCCTTGCGCACGATCAGCGCGGTCTCTTCGGCCGACGTCGCGTCGTCGCCACCTTCGGCGAGGCGCAGGCACACGTCGCAGCGGCCGCAGCCGGACAGCGTCTCCTCTTCGTCGCCGAAGTAGCGCAGGATCGCATCGTGGCGGCAGCTGCCGCTCTCGGCGTAGCGCAGCAGTTCAGACCGAGCGCCGGCGCGCCGTCGCGGCCCGCGCGCCCGACTTCCTGGTAGTAGGCCTCGATCGACCCGGGCGGCGCGAGATGGACGACGGCGCGCACGTCGGGCCGATCGATGCCCATGCCGAACGCGTTCGTCGCGACGATCACGCGCGCCGCGCCGGAGGCGAAGGCGCCCTGCGCGGCGTCGCGCGCGGCCGGTTCGAGTCCGGCGTGGTAGACGGCGCTCGGCCAGCCGGCGCGCGCAAGGCGCTCGCCTTCCTGCTCGGCGCTGCGACGCGTCGGTGCGTAGAGGATGGCGGTGCCGCGCGCCGCCGCTTCGCGCGGCGAGCCGAGCGCTTCGACGAGCGCCGCGTCCACCGCGCGCGTGCGCTCCTTCGCGGCGTCGACGTCGAGCGCGCGCAGCGACAGGTTCGGCCGCGCGAAGCCGCGCACGAGCTGCGGCGTGTCCGCCGGCAGGCCCAGCCGCGCGAGGATCTCGTCGCGCACGACCGGCGTCGCGGTCGCCGTGCACGCGAGCACGAGCGGGGCGGGGAAGGTCTCGAGCAGCCGTCCGATCTCCATGTACTCGGGACGGAAGTCGTGGCCCCATTCGCTGATGCAGTGCGCCTCGTCGATCGCGACGAGCGGGCACTCGAGATCGGCGAGCAGAGTGCGGAAGCCCGGCGCCGATAGCCGCTCGGGCGCGACGTAGAGCAGCTTCACGCCGCCTCGAGCGACGAGCCGCATGCGCGCGCGGACCTCGGCGCCGTCGAGCGTCGCGGCGAGATAGGTCGCGGGAATGCCGCGTGCCGCGAGAGCTCTGACCTGGTCGTGCATCAGCGCGACGAGTGGCGAGATCACGAGCGCGGTGCCCGGCAGCACGCAGGCCGGGAGCTGATACACGAGCGACTTGCCACCACCGGTCGGCGCGACGAGCAGCAGCCGCCCGCGCGCGAGCAGCGTCTCGATCGCCTCGCGCTGACCCGGGCGAAACGTCGCGAGCCCGAGTCGCGCCAGCGCGGTCTCGAGCGCTTCCTCGGACGGGAGCGCGAGCGGAGAGCTCATCCGGGCGCCTCGAAGCAGTGCAGTGGGGCGGGGCGCGCGCAACCTAGCAGCCGCGTCATTCCGAGTCCCCGCCTCGGGCGTCTCGGGCGTTTCAACTTGCCGGCATCTCGAGCGGCCAGTTCGACGCGACGGTGCCGCCGTCCACCTCGAAGACCTTGCCGGTCACCCACGCGGCGGCGGGCGAACAGAGATAGAGCGCCGCGGCGGCGATGTCCTCGGGCGTGCCGACGCGCTGCATCGGCGTGCCGGACTCGAGCTGTCTGCGCGCCTCGGGCATCGCGTTCAGGAACGGGAGCAGCGCGTCCGTCGCGATCGCGCCGACGGCGAGCGCGTTCACGCGCACGCGCGGCGCCATCTCGTAGGCGAGCAGTCGCGTCATGTGCACGAGCGCGGCCTTCGCCGTGCCGTACGCGACGAAGCCCTTCTCGACCATCCACGACATGCCCGACGAGATGTTGAGGATGTTGCCGCCGTCGTTCTCGAGCATCTTCGGGATCGCCAGGCGCGAGAGCAGGAAGGCCGACGTCACGTTGAAGTGGAAGGCGGCCTCGAACATCTTCTCGCTGGTGCGCAGGGCCGGGCGCGGCGGCGTGCCGCCGGCGTTGTTGACCAGCACGTCGATGCGCCCGTACTCGCTCCAGGTGCGTTCGATCACGCGCTCGAGCTG
>JALOQG010000264.1 GCA_025453505.1 Myxococcota bacterium
GCAGGTCGGTCTCGGAGGAGCGTCTCGGGGGTTCCGAGATGGCGCGCAGTCTACTCGGCGGGTCGGCTGGGGTCAACGGAAACGCTTCGCTGCGAGAGGGCTGCGCGTGCATGTTGCGCGACTTCCGCGGCCACTGCTGCGGCGATCCGGAACGCAGCGCGGGGATGATCCTCGGCGAAGCGCAGGAAATCTTCGCGGCGCAGCAGGCGCAGATCGCTTTCCGCGACACCGACTGCGGCGCCCTCGCGCAGCCCGACCGAGAAGAGCGCGAGAGCGCCGATCGCGCCTCCCGGCCCGATCGAAAGTCGCTCGCCACTGCGCGGGCTCTCGATCTCGACGCAGCCGCTCAGCACGAGCACCAGCGCGTCGGCTTCGTCGCCCTCTCCAAACAAGGTCTCACGAGCGGAGAGCTCGCGCTCTTCGAGGAGCTCCGCGAGGTCCTCACGCTCGGCGTCGCCGAGATCCGCGAAGAGAGTGAACGTTTTGAGCTGCGCTGCGCTCACGGCACGATCCTCGAGAACGCGCCGCGCAGCCGATCGAGCGGCTCCTTGCGCCCTTCCAACGGGAGCAGGAAGAGCTGCGACTCTTCGAACAGCGAGACGTTGCGGCGCAATTCGTCCGCGAATTCGGGCTCGCCGCCGCGCTTCATCAGCAGATGGAGGAGCCGCGCGCGCGGCAGAGAGCCCAGCGTCTCCGCGAGCGGAGCGAGGGCCGCGGTCGCGTCCGAGTCGGTGCCGCCGAGCAGCAGGAAGGTCCCGAGCGCGCCGTGTCCGGCGAGCGGCCAGAGCGGCGCGAAGCGCGCGTCCGCCGGCACGTGCACGAACTCGATCCCGATCTCGTCGTCGACGCGCAGGCGGGCCATCGGTCCGAGCGCGTCGGCGGGGATGCCGTCCTCCATGCGCGGATGCGGCTGGAAGCCGGGCAGTCCGCGCAGCAGCTCGAAGAAGGCCTCGCACAGGGCGGGATCCGACGATGCCACGAGCAGTTTGGCGTCGCGCGCGCCGTTGTTCTCGCCGTGCCAGCTGGCGAGCCACTCGCGCAGCCGTCGCACCTGCGCGGAACGGAAGAGGCCGGCGTCCGGCGGAGGCATCGGCGAAGCGGCACGCACCTCGACGATCCCGCGTTGGACCAGCGTGAGCAGCGTGCGCAGCACCTGGTAGTCCGGGAACGAGGAGTGATCGACGATCTCACCCACCTGCGTGTAGAGCTCGAGCAGCAGCAGCACTTCCTGCGTCAACGGCTGCACGACGCTCGGGAGCGCCGCCGTCCGCACGCGCAGCGAGACGTGTGCGTCGCGCGCGGGAAGCTGGCCGCGCAGGCGCTTCCACTCGTCGAGCTGGCGCATGCCTTCGAGCAGCAGCGCGCGCGTCGGCGTGGTCATGCGCACTTCGATCGGGCCGCTCGCGGGCCGGAACGAGAAGCTGCCTTCCGTCCAGGCCAGCAGGCGGAACAGCGCCTTCTCGTTCTCGACTCCACCGCAGCTCGCCTGTGCGACGTCGCCGTCGCGCAGCACCAGACGACCGCGCTCGGTGCGCCCCTCCGGCGTGCGATGCCGCAGGTCGATCGAGCCGGTGCGGCGATTCAGGTGGAAGAGCTGGAGCAGGTCCGCGAGCGCGATCTGCGAGAGCCGGCCTTCGACGACCTCGCGCGTCTCGGGCACCGCCGCGTCGAGCTCGCTGCCGCGCGCGACCAGTTCGGCCACGCGCTCACCGACTTCGTCGGGATCCGCATCGCCGGGCAGGCTGACGGCGCCCCACTCGTCCGTCGCGCCCGCGGGCGCGTCGCCCACGAAGACGAAGCGCGTGCGGCGCGTGCGCGGGTTCGCACGGAGGATGTCCACCAGCTTGCCGCCGTCGATGAGGTCGAGCCTTCCGGCCAGCACGAGGACGTCGGGCGCCTCGCGAACCGCGATCTCGAGGGCGGCGGCCCCGTGAACCACGGTCCGCGTGCCGTAGCCGCGAACCGCGCACGCCTCACGGAGGCGGTCGGCGCGTTCGGCGTCGGCGTCGGCGATCACGACCAGGCGGCTCACGCTCTCTCCTTCACCGCGTGATGGGCACGCCGAGCGCGCGCTGGAGTTGGAAGGCCAGATGCTCGACCGTCACGCGGTCGGCGGTCTGGAAGAGCAGCGTGGCGCTCGTCGTGGCCTCGGTCTCGCCGACCAGCGCGTAGCCGGGCCCTTCCGCGTAGTACACCAGGAAGGGACGCCGCGTGCCGATCTGTGCGGGCGTCACGCAGGTGATCGGCGCGCCCGCCGGCGTGTCCGCACGGTCGTCCGTCACCAGCACCAGCTCGGTGCGCGTGTGCGACGCCTCGAAGCGGGTCAGCTCGTCACGCACGAGACTCGCGAGGCCCGGTCCCGGCGCCACGCAGAGCAGGCCCCGCTCCTGCGAACGGCGCTCGACCTCGCCGAGCACGAAGCGCAGAACCTGCTCGAGCGCCTCCGAGCGAAGGGGTTGGCCCTTCGCCGCCAGTGCGTCGAGCACCAGCGGGAACGGCTTTCCCTCGAGCTCGTGGACGATGCTGGCGCGGTCCTCGGCGAGCCGCGCGGACAACACGCGATGCAGCTCTTCGATCTGCGTGCCGTCCATCGGAAAGCTCGCCGCCGAGAGATGCACGCGCGGTCCACCCTCGCCCGGGTTGGTCCTCAGGTCGGATCGCATCAGCACTTCGCGCATGCGGCGCTTGAGCACCGCGGCACCGAGCGCGTCGGTCTCCGGCAGCAGTACGGCGAAGCGATCCTCGTTCGCGGTCGCGAGCAGATCGGTCGTACGCAGCACGCGTCCGATCTGGAATGCGAAGCGTTCGAGCCATGCGGACACGTCGGCGTCGGAGCGTTCGCGGCGGAACTGACCGAAGCCGGAGATCTCCACCTCGAGCAGCGAGAAGGCGCGGCCGAAGCGGCCCGCCTTGCGAATCTCGTTGCGAACCACGTCCTCGAAGAACGCGTAGGTGTAGGCGCGCGTGACCGGATCGCGGAACGAGCGATGTTCGAGGGCGCGGAAGCGCAATGCGTTGGCGACCGCGACGGCCGCCGGCGCGGCAAAGCGTTCGGCGACCGCGCGGTCGCGCGCTTCGAAGACGCCGCCCGAGAGCTTGTCGGAGAGCCGCACGAAACCGAGCACGCGGCCCTCGTGCCGCAGCGGAACGACGAGCGCCGGGGCTCCGCCGCTCTCCGCCCCGAACGGAGCCGCTTCGGGCCGCAGCAACGGGGCGAGCTCCGGCGGCAGCCGATCGAGGGCGATCTCCTCGGGTTCGCGTTCGACGCGCACGAGGCCGCGCGCCGCGACGAGGCGCAAACGCGCCGCGTCGTCGGGTCGCGCGATCCATGCCACGCCTCCCTGCGCGCGCATCTCGAGGCACAGGCCTTCGACGATGCGATCGGCGAGCGGCTCGATCGCGAGGGTCGAGAACAGCGCGAGCGTGCGCTCGTAGAGCGACATCACGCCGAGGTATTCGAGGTTCTCCGCCATCAACGACGCGTGCTCGTGGCGCAGGCGGCGGCGCTGCAGGATGCCTTCGAGGGAGCGTTCGAGCAGCGTCGGATCGAGCGGCTTCAGCAGATAGTCGGAAGCGCCGGTGCGCATCGCGTCGACGGCCGTGCGCACGTCTCCCACGCTCGTCACGACGACGACATCCTGGTCGGGCCAGCGCGCCTTCACGCGTTCGACGAGATCTGCGCCCGAGACGCCGGGCATCACCAGATCGGTGACGACGACGTCGAACGCCTCGCGCTCCAGGAGATGGAGCGCCTCCTCGCCGCTTCCCGCGGTGCGCACCTCGAAGCCCTGCTGCACCAGCAGGTCTTCCAGGAAGACGCGGAAGTAGCGCTGATCATCGACGGCGAGGATCCGCGCCTTGGCCATGCCACCCCCTCGGCACGCACTCCGCTACGGCAGCGGGGCGGCGCCTCGAAGGCTCAGCGGCAAAATCCAGCGGCAACTGAGGGCAGTCCCGGGATTGGGACGCCCGCGCTCAGTCGATCCGGTCGCCGAGCAGGGAATGTGGGGTCGCCTCGGCGATCCGGACGGGGACCACTACGCCCGGTGCAGCCTGCGGGAACAGCTCCGCGTCGAGATGCACGATCCGATGCCAGGGGTCGCGCCCCGCGATCTGGCGCTCGCGGCGGCCGCGTCCCTCGATGAGGATCTGCGTCTCCCCTCCGACGCGCTTGCGGTGGTACGCGAGGGTGTGGGCCCGGAGCAGGTCGAGCAGACGATCCATCCGCTCGCGGGCGACCGACTCGGAGATCTGATCCGGCAGGTCGGAGGCCGGGGTGCCGGGGCGCGGCGAGTACTTGAAGCAGAAGCCGTCCACGAAGCCGGCCTCGCGCACCAGCGCGAGCGTCGCCTCGAAGTCCGCATCGGTCTCGCCCGGGAATGCGACGATGAGATCCGTGGTCAGCGCGATGTCCGGACGCGCTGCGCGCAGCGAGTCGGCGAGCCGGCGCACGTCGTCGGCGCCGTAGCGGCGTCGCATCCGGGCGAGCACGGCATCCGATCCGCTCTGCACGGGCATGTGCACGTGCGGGCAGAGCGCTTCGACGGCGCCATGCGCGCGGACCAGCGCGTCGTCGAAGAAGACCGGATGCGGGCTCGTGTAGCGGATGCGACGGATGCCGGGCACGGCGGCGATCCGTTCGATCAGGGAAGCGAAGCCGACGGTGCCCTTCGCATCGCCGT
>JALOQG010000265.1 GCA_025453505.1 Myxococcota bacterium
CGGCGAGCGCCGCGTCGATTGCGTGCACCGCGCGCAGGACGGCGGGCGAGCGATCGAAGAGCGCTGGACGCGCGGCACCGCGCGCTTCGAGCAGCGAGAGCACGCCGTTGCGCACGAGACGCAGCACGAGATTGCCGCTCGCCTCGGCGATCACCTCGAAGAGCGCCTCGGTCGCGGGCAGGAACTCTTCGGCCCCGAGCTTCGGGTCGGCGAGGCGCTGCACCAGCACGCGCGCGCGGTCGATCGCCTCGGGCGCGCCGCGTTCCATCGCGAGCCGCGCGGCGCCGGTGATCAGCATCTCGCGCACGTCGAGGATCTGGCGCGCGACGACGGGATCGAGACGGCCGTCGCGCAGCAAGAGGTCGCGCACGACCTCGATGCCCGCGCCCTCGATCGGACACACGCGGGCGCCGTCGCCGCGCCGGATCACGACGAGGCGCAGCTCTTCGAGCTTGCGCAGCGCCTCGCGCACGGAGCTGCGATGGACGCCGAGACGCGTCGCCAGCTCGCGCTCGGCCGGCAGCCGTTCGCCGGGCCGCCAGCGGCCGTCGAGGATCTCGCGCCGGAGCTGGCGCGCGATGCCTTCGGAGCGGGTCTCTTCGGACGGGGCGATGGACACGCTGGGGGTCCCCCGGCTGGGCCGATCGACGATCGTTGGTCGGACCAAACTGGTCGGACCAATTGGGTCGGACCCCTTGTACCGCGTCGGGTACCCGACGGTCAACCGTGGGATTGGCCTCCCCGATTGGCCCACGATTGGACCTTTCAGGGCCGCATTGGTCTCCTACCCTCGGCGGCGTGCTGGACCTGCTCTTCCGCCCCGATCCGAACCGTCGCGATGCGGTGTACCGCCAGCTCGCGGAGCACCTGATCGACCTGATCGAGGCGGGCCGGCTCGCACCGGGCGAGCGATTGCCGCCTTCGCGCGAGCTCGCCGAGGCGCTCGGTCTCGCGCGCAACACGGTGACGCGCGCCTACGAGTGGGGCGTCGAGACGGGCTGGCTCGGCGCGCACGTCGGGCGCGGCACCTTCGTGCGCGGCGCGGGCGAGCGGAAGGGAACGCGGCGTCCCGCTCCCGCGCCCGCGACGAGCGCCCCCTTCGCATGGCCCGCGCTCTTCGCGGCGCGCACGCGTGCGCTCGCGATTCCGCGTGCTCCGCGCGTGCGCGACGCCGCATCCGTGTGCTTCGACTTCCGGCCCGGGCGCTCCGACGTGGACGCGCTTCCGATCGCCGACCTGCAGGGCGCCTGGCAGCGCGCGGTCGGACGCCTGCGCACGCACGGCAACGACTTCGATCCGCTCGGCTTCGCGCCGCTGCGCGCGGCGATCGCGCGCACGCTCGTCGCACGCGGCATCGCGCGCGGCCCGGACGAGATCCTCGTCACCGCCGGCGCGCAGCAGGCGATCGACCTCGTCGCGCGCGCGCTCGTCGATCCGGGCGACGTCGTCGCGATGGAGGATCCCGGCTACTTCCTCGCCGGGCTCGCGTTCCGGGCGGCCGGCGCGCAGGTGATCGGGATCCCGGTGGACGCGGAAGGTCTGCGCGTGGACGCGCTCGAACGCGTCGCGCGAACGCGGCGCCCGAAGCTCGTGCACGTGACGCCGTCCTCGCAGATGCCGACCGGCGCCGTGCTCTCGGCCGCGCGGCGCGAAGCGCTGCTCGATCTCTCGGGCCGCCTGCAGGTGCCGATCCTCGAGGACGACTACGACTGCGAGCTGCGGCTCGCCGCGCCCGCGACGGCGGCACTCAAGGCGATGGACGGCGGCGACCGCGTCGTCTACGTCGGCACGTTCTCGAAGGCGCTCTTCCCGGGCCTGCGCCTCGGCTACGTCGTGGCGGCGCCCGCGCTGCTGCACGCGCTGGTTCCGCTGCGCGCCGCCGCGAGCTTCCAGCCGTCGCTCGTCGATCAGATGGCGCTCGCGGAACTGCTCGCGCGCGATTCGCTCGAGCGCCACGTGCGGCGCGTGCGCAAGCGCTACGCGGCGAGCGGCCGTGCGATGGCCGAGGCGCTCGCCGCCTCGATGCCGGCCGGCACGCGCTCGCGCCTGCCGCGCGGCGGCTCCGCGATCTGGGTCGAGGTGCCGGAGTCCGTGGATCCGCAGGCGCTCGCCGTCGCGGCGGGCGAACACGGCATCGCGTATGCGCCGGGCGAGCCGTTCCGCATCGACGCGCCGGGGCCGCCCGCGCTGCTGCTCTCGTTCGCCGTGCTGCCGCCCGACGCGATCCGCGCGGGCATCGCGTCGCTCGCGACGCTCGTCGCCCAGTGCACGCTCGCGCGCCCCGCGACGCGCGCGATCCGGAGGTCCCGATGACGGCCGAACGCGACCGGCTCTTCTGGCTGCTGCTCGTCCTCGCGACGCTGACCGCCGCCAACGCGGTGTGGATGCTCGTCGATCCGCAGCGCTGGTATCACGATCTGCCCGCGGGCGTCCCCGACACCGGACCGTTCAACGCGCACTTCGTGCGCGACATCGGCTGCGCCTTCGCGACGATCGCGATCGCGCTCTACTGGGCGGCGTTCCGGCCGCGCTGGCGACCGCCGCTGCTCGTGATCGCGGCGATCTTCCTGGTCGCCCACGCCGCGCTGCACGTCTTCGACACGGCGACTGGCGCGCTCGACGCGCACCATTGGCTGCTCGACCTGCCCGGCGTCTACCTGCCGGCGCTGATCGCCGTCCCGATCGCGCTCCACACCCTGCGCCGCGCCGGCGCGCCCGCCTGAACGAACCCGAGAGGAACCCCCATGCGACTCGAACCGATCGACCGACCGCCCACCTTCAAGGCGCGCATCGCCGCGTGGATGATGAAGCGCCAGCTCGGCAAGGTGATCACGCCCGCGCGCGTCGTCTACAACCGCGTGCCAGCCGCCTACGACGTCGCGTATGCGCTGCTCAAGGTCACGAAGAGCGGCCTCGTCGTGGCGCCGTCTCTCCGACTGCTCGTGCAGACGTGGGCCGCGATGCTCAACGCGTGCCACTTCTGCGTGGACATCGCGCGTGCGCAAGCGGTGATGGAGGGCATCGGGCTCGACAAGTTCAACGACCTGCCGAATTGGCGCACGAGCCCGCTCTTCGACGAACGCGAGCGCGCCGCGCTGGCCTACGTCGAGGAGGCGACGCGCAACAAGACGGTCACCGATGCGACTTTCGAGACGCTGCGCAAGCACTTCAGCGACCGCGAGATCGTCGAGATCACGTACCTCAACGCGATCGAGAACTTCTACAACCTGATCAACATCCCGCTCCAGATCGAAGCGTCGGACGGCCTGTGTGCGATCCAGCAGCAGCGCCGCGCGGGCTGACGGGGTTCGCGCGTCGCCCTAGACTGCGCGCGCCATGAGCGCGTCGGCCACCCCCGAGACCGTGATCTCCTTCCCCGGCGCGCGCGCGCCGGACCGGCGGCGCGCGGTGGACGCGCACGGACTGCGCCTCGCGGTCTACGAGTGGGGCGACGAGAAGGCACCGCCGATCCTGCTCGCGCACGGCGGCTTCGACTTCGCGCGCACCTGCGACGTGTTCGCGCCGCTGCTCGCCGACGGCGGCTGGCGCGTCGTCTCCTGGGACCAACGCGGACACGGCGACTCGGAGCACGCGGCGCTCTACAGCTGGGACGCCGACGTACGCGACGCGCTCGCCGTGCTCGACTCGACGACGCGCGGCGCCGTTCCGTTCGTCGGCCACTCGAAGGGCGGCTCGCTGCTGACGCAGCTCGCGGACGCCTGCCCGCATCGCGTGACGCGGCTCGTGAACATCGACGGACTGCCGTCGCGCGCGCGCGCACCGGACGTCGCCGAACACGAACGCTCGCGCATGCTCGAGAAGGAGCTGGCCGGCTGGCTCGATCACCGCCGCCGCGTCGTCGGCGCCGAGCGCAAGCCCGGCACGATGGAAGATCTCGCGCGCCGGCGCGGCCGCATGAACCCGCGCCTGCCGCACGAGTGGCTGCTCTATCTCGTCGGCGCGGGCGCGCAGCAGGACGCCGACGGCTGGCGCTGGAAGCTCGACGCGTCGATGCGCTTCGGCGGCTTCGGCCCGTGGCGGCCGGAGTGGACGCTGCAGCGACTGCCCGGCCTCGCGGTGCCGCTGCTCGGATTCCTCGCGACGGTGTCGGAGCCGATGGGCTGGGACACGACCTTCGAGATCCTCGCACCGCATCTGCCGCCCGGCGCCGAGATCGTGACGCTGCCCGAGACGGGACACTTCATCCACATCGAACGGCCGCGCGAAGTCGCCGAGCGCGCGCTGCGCTTCCTCGCGGCATGAGCGACGTCGTCACGCTGCGGCACGGCAAGATCGCGCTCGCGCTGCACGGGCTGCGGACGGGTGCGCCGGGCCGCGCGCTGCTGCTCCTGCACGGCCGCGGCGAGCGATCGCCGGCGTCGGTGCCCGCGAGCGTGGCGGCGTGGCCCGGTCCGGTGTGGGCGCTCGACTTCACCGGACACGGCGCTTCGACGCTGCCGCGCGGCGGCGGCTACTCGGTCGAGATCCTGATGGCCGACGCCGATCACGCGCTCGCGCAGCTCGGCACGGCGACGCTGCTCGGACGCGGACTCGGTGCTTTCGTCGCGCTGCTCCTCGCAGGCGCGCGTCCGAAGGACGTGCGCGGCGCGCTGCTCTGCGACGGACCCGGCCTCGCGGGCGGGGGACCCCGACC
>JALOQG010000023.1 GCA_025453505.1 Myxococcota bacterium
GCCCGGCGCCTGCAACGCGGCTAGGAGACCGACTCGCGCGTCGGTCGACGCGCAGCGAGCGGCACGCGAGCGCAGTCCATCGCGCTACGGAGCGGGCGTGGCGTCGGGTTGCGACGCTTTTGCCAGCGGCGTCAGCGCGGCGCGATTCTCCTGGCGGAGCTGGTCGTACGAGGCCCAGCTCTTGAGGACTTCGATCCCACGCGCGAGCTGGAGGTCTTCTTCCTTCGCCGGCTCCGCGGCGGCCGCCGGTTCCGCGGCGTCCGGCTTCGCGGGCTTCTTCTCGCGGGCGTCGGCGGGCGGCGCCTCGGGACGCAGGGCGTCCGGTTCCGCGTCGGTGTGGGAGAAGTGGCCGTCGAGATCGCGCTCGCGAATCGGCTCGGCGGGTTCGTCCTCGTCGGCGTCGCGAGCGGGCTCCGCGGCCTTGGGGTTCTCGACGGGGAGATCGGGCGTGATGCCGACCTCCTGGATCGAGTGACCCGAAGGCGTGTAGTAGAGGGCCGTCGTCAGGCGCAGCCCCGACCCGTCCTCGAGCGGATACACGGTCTGCACCGAGCCCTTGCCGAAGGTCTGGGTGCCGATCACGACCGCGCGTCCGTGATCCTGCAGGGCGCCCGCCACGATCTCCGACGCGCTGGCGCTGCCCGCGTTCACGAGCACGACGAGCGGGTACTCGGTCTCGCGGCCGTCGTCGCGGGCGTCGAACGACTGCTGTTGGCTCTCGACGCGACCCTTGGTCTGGACGATCACGCCGTCGCGGATCCAGTCGTCGGCCACCTGCACGGCCTGGTCGAGCAGCCCGCCCGGGTTGTCGCGCAGGTCGAGCACGAGACCGCGCAGCGATCCGCCGGCCTCCTTGTGCAGCTTGTCGAGCGTCTTTTCGAGATCGCGCGCGGTGTTCTCCTGGAACGAGCGCAGCCGCACGTGACCGATGCCGGGCTCGACCATCTTGCCCTCGACCGACTCGACCTTCACGACGTCGCGCTGGATCGTGTAGGGCTGCGGGCGCGAGAAGCCGTCGCGATAGATGCGGATCGTGATCGCGGTGCCGCGCTTGCCGCGCATCAGCTTGACCGCGTCGAAGAGCGTCATGTTCTTGGTCGTCTTGCACTCTTCCTTCCAGTCGTCGGGACGCTCGGTCGGGCAGATCGCGGTGATCTGGTCGCGGGCCCGGATGCCCGCGCGCGCCGCCGGCGTGCCATCGATCGGGGACACCACCTCGATGTAGCCGTCGCGCCGCTTGCTGATCTCGATGCCGAGCCCGTGGAACTCGCCCTTGGTGTCGATCTGCATCTCTTTGTGGGCGTCGGGGTCCATGTAGGCGGAGTGCGGATCGAGCTCTTCGAGCATGCCGCGCACGGCACCGCGAATCAGTGCGGTCTCGTCCACCGGCTCGACGTAGTTCCGGCGCAACAGGTGCATCACGGACGTGAAGAGGCTCAGGTCCTCGTAGCGCGCCGCGGTGACGGGACCCGCCCGCAGCAGCACGACGGCGGAGAGGGCGAGCGCGGCGCCCATCAGAAACGCGAGAACGGTTCGCAGACTCGACTTTTGCATGGCCGAGAATCTTAACCCGGATCGGCGGGACGGTCGCGGCGTGCGCGGCGTGTGCCCGGCGCGAGCCAGCGGCGCGGATCGACGGCCTGCGATCCCTCGCGAATCTCGAAGTAGAGGCGCGGCCCTGCGAGCGAACCGGTATCGCCGACCGTTCCGATCGCCTCCCCCGCCGCGACCGTGCTTCCCGCCTCGACGCGCACTGCGTCGAGGTGGCCGCTCACCGTGTAGAAGCGGTCGCCGTGATCGAGGATGACCATGCGGCCGTAGCCGCGGAACCAGCCCGCGAAGCGCACCGTGCCGGCGGCGACCGCCCGCACCGGCGTCCCGAGCGAGGCGCCGAAATCGACGCCCTTGTGGAAGACCTGGGTGTGGAATTCCGCGTCGACCTCGCGACCGAAGCCGCGCACGATCGCCGCGTCGACGGGCGCCGGCAGCTTCCCGCGCAGTTGCGCGAACGGGATCGGCGGCGGCGCGGGTGCGGGCTCCGCCTCCTCGCTGAGCGACGCGATCTTCTCTTCGAGGGCGCGCGCCGCGGCCTCGAGTTCTTCGAGCGCGGCGCGTTCGCGCGCGCGATCGCTCCGCACGACGGCCAGCAGACCCTGCTTCGAGTCGCGTTCGCGTGCGAGTTCGACGCGGCGCAAGGCGAGCTGCTGCTGCGCCTCGTCGCGGCGCGCCGCGGCGGCCAGCGCCCCGGCGCGCGACTCGTCGAGCGCACGCTCTTCGTTGCGGAAGCGCGCCACCAGCAGGCGGTCGTGCGCGAGCAGCTTGCCGAGCGCGTCGACGCGTTCGAGCAGCTCGCGCAGGCTCTGGGACGCGAACAAGAGCTGCGCCGGACCGAGTTCGCCGGTCTTGTAGAGGGCGACCACGCGCGAAGCCATCGCTGCACGCGTGCGCGCGAGGCGGGCCTCGAGATCGGGGAGCTGCGCCTCGAGCACGCGCAGCGCCTGCTCCGCGTCGCGCGCTTCCTGTTCGCGGTTGGCCGCGACGGTCTCGTGCGCGACGACCGCGCGATCGATCGCCTCGAGCGCGTCGAGCAGGCTCTCGTGTTCGTGCTCGAACGCCCCGATGCGCTCCTTGCGTTGCTCGATCGCGACCCGCAGTGCCTCGAGATCCTGCGCAGCCGGATCGGCGGCGCGTGCGGTCGGCGCGCCGGCCGCGAGCGGGAGCGCGAGCGCGACGGCCAACGCGAGCCGCGTCCTCACGCGACCCGCGTCCGCAACGCCGCGATCGCCGCGCCGGCCAGCCCGAACGCCGCGCCGCCCACGACCAGGATCCCGACGTTGCGCGGCGAGAGGAACGAGGGATCGCTCCAGCCGAGGAAGAGTTCGAGCGCGTCGCGGAGCTGTGGCACCGCGACGTGGAAGATCCCGAAGAGCAGCGCCACGCCGATGGCCCCACCGATCGCGCCCTGCACCACGCCCTCGATCAGGAATGGGACGCGCAGGTGCGTGCGGCTGGCACCGACCAGCGAGAGGATCTCGAGTTCGTCGCGCCGCGCGTAGACCGCGAGCCGGATCGTGTTGGCGACGATGAGTAGCGTCGCGAAGGAGAGCACGAGACCGAGTCCCATGCCGGCGCTGCGCACGAGACGCAGCGCGCGACCGTAGCCCTCGATCCAGGTCTCCCCGCCCGCGACGTCCTCCACGCCCGGGAGCTGGTGCAGCGCCTCGGACACGGCGGCGACGCGCTCTGGCGCACGCGCCTCCTCGGCGAGTGCGATCGAGAGCGACGCCGGCAGCGGATTCGTCTCGATCGCGTCGAGCAGCGCGCTGCCGCCGAGCCGCGTGCGGAAGCGCTCGAGCGCCTGCTCCTGCGACACGAACTCGACACGGTCGATGCCGGGGATCGCCGACGCCTGCGCCGCGAGCGATCGACCCTGATCGGAGCGCACCTTCGAATCGAGGAAGGCGGTGAGCTGGAGTTCCTCTCCGAAGCGATCGAGCAGCGCGCGCATGTTGCCCGTGACGACCCACAGACCGCCGAGCGGGATCGTCGCAACGGCGATCGTGGCGATCGAGACGCCGGTCGTGAGCGGCGACCCGCGCAGGCCCGCGAATGCGGCGCGTACGAAGTAGTAGAGCTGGTAGAGAACGCGCGTCACGCCGGCGCGCCGCCCGGCAGGTCCTCGACGAGACGGCCGCCGTCGAGTTTGAGGACGCGCCGCGCGTAGCGCCGGACGAGCGCGGCGTCGTGGCTCGCGACCAGCACCGTCGTCCCGCGCGACGCCGCGGCGGCGATCAGATCCATGATCTCGACCGTGAGCGCGGCGTCGAGATTGCCGGTCGGCTCGTCGGCGAGCAGGATCGCCGGCTCGTTCACGAGTGCGCGCGCGAGCGCGACGCGCTGCTGTTCGCCGCCCGAGAGCGCGGCCGGACGATGATGGCGCCGGTGCTGCAGGCCGACGCGGCGCAGCATCGCGAACACCTTCGCGCGCGCCTCGCGCGGCGGCACGCCGATCACCTCCAGCGTGACCGCGACGTTCTCTTCGACGGTGCGGCTCGCGATCAGCTTGAAGTCCTGGAACACCACGCCGACGCGACGCCGAAGCTGCGGGATGCCGCGCTCGCCGACGCGCGCGACGTTGCGGCCGAGCACCAGGATCTGGCCTTCGCTCGGGCGCTCGGCCGCGAAGAGCAGCTTCATCAGCGTCGTCTTGCCGGCGCCGCTCGGGCCGGTCAGGAAGACCAGCTCGCCCTTCTTGATCTCGACCGAAACGTCGCGCAGCGAGAATTGTCCGGCCGCGTACGACTTCGACACGTGGAAGAGCCGGATCAGCGGATCTCCGCCCGGCCGCGGCGCGGGCCCACTCCGCATCGCGGGCGACGGCGCCTCCTTCGCAGACTCGGCCGCCGGGCGCGCGACCGGGGGCGCGCTCATTCCGCCCGGCGCTTGTTGCGCTTGCTGCGTGCGGCGTCCACCAGGTAGTCGAGGATGATCTCGTCGAGGGGGCGCCCGGCCGGCGCGGCGGGCGTCGTCGCGGGTTCGGACGCGGCGACGGGCGCAGCGGGCGCCTCGGCCGTTGCGGTCGATTCGCTGCGTGCCGGTGCCGGACGCAGCGTGCGCTCGGGCTCGGTGATGCCGCGCTGGGTGTGCGTCGCCGACTTCGACTTCTCGCTCGCTGCGGCCGAGAACACGTCGGGCCCGAGACGCTGCTCGATCTGCTCGTCGAGTTCGCCGCTCGCGAGACGCTTCAACATCGCGTGATGCTGGGCGTCCATCTGCCCGCGCACGCGGGCGGGCAGATCCGGGGCGTCCACGTGCTGCGCGTAGCTGCTCTTCTCGGACGCGAGGATGGTGCCACCGTGATACAGGTGCGTGATCACGTGCGGGTGCGCTCGCCCACTGTCCTCGGTCTGGACGTGGAACAACACTCCGCCGTGACGGATGTTCGTATTGGAACCCGGGAGCATCCGGGGTTCTCGCCCCCCCACGACGATCGACCCTTCGATCGATCCTGGATCGACTCGATGAAAGAATCGACACGCTGACCGAACCGCGAGTCGTGCGTCGGTTCGGCCAGTTTGCGCGACGGGCCGGAGGCCTGCAACGACCCTTGCCTATCGGTCGGGCACCCGCGCGCGCTTGAGTGTGAGTGCGATGCGCAGAGGGCGCTCCGAGCGCCGCGCCTTGCGGAGCTCGGAGCGCCTGGCAGCGGGCGCAGGGGGGCCGACGACCGCTGCCGAGATCGGATCGATCAGCCGCGTCGCCCGCGTCTGCGGCCGATGCGGGCGAGGCCGACGAGCCCGCATGCGGCGAGTACGGCCGTCCCGGGCTCGGGAATCGCGGCGATCGGCGCGGAGCCGGGCGTCGGCACCGCGAGCTCGACGAAGTCGGCGGCGTTGTCGCCGGTGTCGAGGTTGGCGAAGTGGCGCGCCAGGCTCGCGCCGGCCGGTCCGTCGGACGCGGGCGCGCCCTCGCCTGCGAAGACCTGAGACGCGTCGAAGACTCCGTAGCCGACCGCGTCGAGCACGCCCGAGGCGCCGAGCAGCACCAGGGAGTCGGGGCCGTTCTGCAAGTCGAAGTCGAGCAGCAGATCGGCGTCCGCGATGTCGGTGCTGCCGTCGGAGCGCCGATCGGCGACGACGAAGAGACCGTCCCCGCCGAAGCTGCCCGAGAGCGTGAGCCGAACCGCGACGGCGCCGCCGTCGCCGTTGATCGACTCGAGACGCAGTCCGTCGAGCGACGCGCCCGGCGTACCGTAGAGCTCGACGAAGCCGCGCCCGTCGTCGGTGCCGATCGCGTCGTAGTAGACCTCCGAGATCAGCGGCAGCGCGCGCGCGTCCGAAGCGGCGAGGCAAGTCGCGACCAGGGCGAGCGTGGCGACGAGCCGTTGCGATCGATGCATGCGAATCCTCCTGATGGGGTGGGGAGCGATCACGGCGCGACGCCGCACGCCGCGCGGGCGCTGAACCAGCCGTCGGTCCAGGCGTCGAGTCCGGCCGCCAGCTCGGCGGCGCGCAGCGACTCGCGCAGGGCGTCCGCGGAGTCGGACGGCGCCGCGGCGCGCGACGCGAGCGCGCGCTGGCGGTCGAAGTAGAGCTGGTTCACTTCGTCGAGGACGTCGTCGCGCAGCTCGACCAGCCGGCGGGCCTCGGTGGAGACGTCGATCTGCTCGGGGTTGTAGACCGCGTCGCCGAGATCCCAGGAGAGTCGCACGGCGACTTCTCGCTCGCGCGAGCGTGCGTCGTCGCGGTCGTAGAGATGGTGGTAGCCGCCCGAGATGAATGCCTCGTCGTAGCTACGGCCCTCGTCGCGATCACGGCTCTTCGATCCCTCGAGCGACACGATCGGGAAGAGGCCGCGCAGCCGGACGCCGCGCCGCATCGCGCCGGCCGGATCGCCGCGCAGCTCGAGGTACGCGAGCGCGGCGCGCTGCACCGCGAGCACGGGCGGGTCGCAGCCGACGACGCTGGCGGCCGGAGCGGCCCCGGGCTCGTCCGATCCCACGCCCGTGACGAGCCCCCGCGCCGTCGCGACGAGCACGACACCTTCCGGCGTCACCGCGACGTCCGCTGCGACGGCGGCGCCCGCCGGCGCCGGCGCGCGTTCGAAGGGTCCGCCGGGCGATGCGGCGCCGAGCAGCCCGCGGTCGGTCGCGATCCAGATCCGCTGCGCGGCGGCAGCGAGGCGCAGCGGCGTCGAGCCGGGAGGCAACGCGGGCCGGTGCGCGCGAAAGTCGCCGCGCTCCTCGCGCGCGAGCAGCTGCGTCGGGCCGAGCGCGAACACCCGACCGTCTGCGGCGACGACGTCCAGCGCCGGCCGCAGGTCCGACGCCAGCGGGACGCGCTCGGCGCGGGCTCCGGCGAGCGCCGCTCCGAGCGTCACCGCGAAGAGCCCTCGATCCGCGGCGATCCAGAGCCGTGCGTCACCGTCCGGCGTCGGTTCGAGCGCGAGCCCGCTCACGACGACCTCGCCTTCCGCCACCGAGACGCGCGCGAAGCGATCGCCGTCGCGACTCCAATGCACGCCCGCGCCGCTCGCGACCGCGACGGCGCCCGCACCCGTCGCGACGCGCAGCACATCGCGCGCCGACTCGCCCGGAGCGGGCGTCCGCAGCGCCGCGCGGCCCCGCTCGTACCGGAAGAGCCCCGCGGCGCTGGCGATCCAGAGCGCGCCGTCCGGGGCGAAGGCGAGATCCCGCACCGCACCGGCGAGATCGATGCGTCGCACCACGCCGTCGGGTTCGCGCAACGAGGCGCCCCGGGCGTCGCCGACGGCGAAGCGCCCGCCAGCGTCGGCCGCGACTGCGCTGGCTCCATCCTCGCCCGTCGCGAGCGGCTCGATGCGCCAGGCCGACGTCGCGTGCGCGACGTCGGGCGCGAGGAGCAAGAGCGCGAGACAGGTACCGGCGCAGCGGAGGGAAAGGCGCGTCATGCGACACGCGATGAGCAAGCCGCGTGCCGCGTGAGAAGCCCGCTGCGCGACGCACGCCGCGAAGCGTGAAGCGCGCGCCGCATCGCACCCGCGAACGCTCGCTCACGGCGACGCGCGCGACGGATCCGTCGCTTCGCTTGACGACCGGAACCCGCTCAAACAGAATGGCGCGCCATGTCGCCCCGCTTCGCCGCACCGCTCTGCGCCATCGTCGCCGTCGCCGCCCTGCTCGTCTTCGGCACCAGCGCGCGGGCCGAGGAGGAAGCGGCCGCCGAGCCCACCATCTACAAGTGGGTCGACGAGAACGGCGTCGCCCATTACACGACGGATCGCGACCGGATCCCGAGCGAGGTCGGCACGCGCGTCGAGCGTGCGCCGAGCCGGCCGGCCGTCGCCGCGCCGCACCGCGAAGACCTGATGCGCGACGCCGTGAAGACGCAGCCGCCCGCGACGGTCGTCGCGCCCGCTCCTGCACCCGCGCCCGCTCCGGTCGCCGCGGCGCCGCTGCAAGAAGCGCCCGCGCCCGTCGCGGTCGACGAAGTGCTCGAGGTCGAGAGCACGGAGCCGCTCGAAGAGGTCGAGGCGGTCGAGTCGGTCGTGGAGCAGGAGATTCCGGCGCCGCTCGCGACCGACGCGGAGCCGGAGATCGATCCCGTCTCGGCGCCGCCGCCCGCGCCCGTCGCCGCGCTCGAACCGCAGCAGGCCGCCGAACTCTCGAAGCTCGACGCGCAGATCGACGCCGTCGAGAGCCAGATCGCGGTGCGAGAAGAGAAACTGGCGGCGCTGATCAGCACCTCGGACGAGCGACGCACGACGGCGCTCGTCGACGACCCGTCCTTCCGCGAGATCTCGCAACAGCTCCCGAAGCTCCAGGCCGAGCTGCAGACGCTGCGCGACCGCCGCAACAAGATCCAGCCCACCGCCCCGACCCCGTGAATTCCGCGCCCGCGAGCGCCTCCCGCATCGTCGCGCTGGCTGGCGGTGTCGGCGCCGCGCGCTTCCTCGCCGGTCTCGTCCGCGTCGTCGATCCCGCGCGGCTCAGCGTGATCGTGAACACGGGCGACGACCGCCTCTTCTACGGCGTTCACGTCTCGCCCGATGTCGACATCGTGACCTACACGCTCGCGGGTCTCGTCGACCGCGAGAAGGGCTACGGCCTCGCGGGCGACTCGTTCCAGGTCGTCGAGACGCTCGGCGCGCTCGGTCACCCGACCTGGTTCCGGCTCGGCGATCGCGACTTCGCGCAGTGTCTGCACCGGACGCTGCGGCTGCGCGAAGGCGTCGGACTCGCCGCGGTGACCGACGAGATGCGACGCGCGCACCGGCTCGCGCTGCGCCTGCTCCCGATGTCCGAGGATGCGTGTCCGACCTACGTGAACCTGCGGGGCGGCCGGCGCATCCACTTCGAGGAGTATCTCGCGCGCGACGGCGCGCCCGACGAGGTCGAATCCGTGGATCTCGGTGCGGCCGCGGCGGCGCGACCCGCGCCGGGCGCCTGCGAAGCGATCGCGGCAGCCGACCTGATCCTCGTCTGTCCGAGCAATCCCGTCGTGTCGATCGGCCCGATCCTCGCGGTGCCGGCACTGCGCCGCGCGATCGAGGCGGCGCACGCGCCCGTCGTCGCGATCTCGCCGATCGTCGGCGGCAAGCCGCTCAAGGGCCCGGCGGATCGGCTGCTGCGCGGCATCGGCGCAGAAGTGTCGGCGCGCGGCGTCGCCGCGCTGTATCGAGACTGGGTGAACGGTTTCGTGCTCGATTCGCGCGACACGACGCAAGCCGCCGACGTCGAGGCACTCGGCCTGCGCGCCCACGTCACCGACACGATCATGCGTGACGCCGACGCGGCGGCGCGACTGGCGACCGAGACGCTCGCGTTCGCGGCGACGCTGGCGGGCGTCGGCGCTCCGGCACCGCCCGCGCGGTGACGGCCGCGATCGTTCCGGTGAAGCGGCTGGCGCAGGGCAAGTCGCGCCTCGCGACCGCGCTCGGCCGCGACGGCGCCGAGCAGCTCGCGCTCGCCATGCTGGGCGACGTGATCGAGGCGCTGCGCGCCACGCCGGGCGTGGACGTCGTCGCCGTCGTGACGCCCGACGAAGCCGTCGCGGCCGCGGCGACGGCCGCTGGCGCGCGGGCGCTGCTCGGCGAGGATCCGGGGCTCAACGAGTCGATCGATCGCGCCGCCCGCGAACTCGGCGAAGCCGCGCAAGACGGCACGCTCGTCCTGCTGGGCGACGTCGCGGGCGCGCGCAGCGACGACCTCGCCGCGCTGCTCGCGGCGCTCGCCGCCGGCCCGGCCCCGCGCGCGGTGCTCGCGCCCGCGAGCGACGGCGGCAGCGCCGCGCTCGCACGCCGGCCGCACGCGGCGATCCCTTCCCGCTTCGGCGCGGACAGCGCCGCGGCGCATCGGCGTGCGGCGCACGACGCGAACGTCGGCTGGGTCGAGCTCGCGCTGCCGTCGCTCGCGCTCGATCTCGACGACGAATCCGACCTGCGCGCCTTCCTCTCCGCCGTGCCCCGCGGCGGCGCACGCACGCGCGCGGTGCTGCGCGCCCGCGGCGCAGGAGCAGCGCCGTGACGCGCGACGCCCTGCGCCTGATCGCGCTGCACGGCGTGCCCGCCGTGCGCCCGGGCGACGATCTCGCGGCGCTGCTGCGCGCCGCCGCGCAGGCGAGCGGCATCGTGCTCGCGGGCGGCGTCCTCGTCGTGTGTCAGAAGATCGTGTCGAAGGCGGAGGGCCGCGTCGTGCGGCTCGCGGACGTCGAGCCTTCGGCCGAGGCGCTCCGCATCGCAGAGCAGGACCGCAAGGATCCCCGCCACGTCGAGGTGGTGCTGCGCGAGACGGCCCGCGTCGTACGACACGCGCACGGCGTGTGGATCGCCGAGACCCGACACGGCTTCGTGTGCGCGAACGCCGGCGTCGATCTCTCGAACGCGCCCGGCGAGGGCGTGGCGGTGCTGCTGCCCGAGGATCCCGACGCTTCGGCGCGGCGCCTGCGCGCGGCACTCGTCGCGGGCGGTGCGGGACCGCTCGGCGTGATCGTGTCCGACACGTTCGGGCGTCCCTGGCGCGAAGGGCTCGTCGACGTCGCGCTCGGCTGCGCGGGCGTCGCGCCGCTGCGCGACTGGCGCGGCCAGACCGACTGGGCCGGCCGGCCGCTCGAAGTGACCGCGATGGCGCAGGCCGATCAGCTCGCCGCCGCCGCGGGGCTCCTGATGGGCAAGGACGCTGGGCTGCCGGCGGTCTGGATCGAAGGCGCGCCGGTGACGGAAGCGGACGGCGGCATCGCGCCGTTGCTCCGCGACCCGAAGCTGGACCTGTTCCGCTGATCACAGCCGCGCGTCGATGGCCTTCCAGAGCGCGTCGACGCCGTCCTTCGTCTCCGACGACGTCGCGACGAGCGGCGCGTCGCCGTAGGCGGCGGCGATCGCGCGCAGGCGCGCGGCGCGCCGCGACGGCTTCTCCTTGTCGCACTTGGTGACCGCGATCAACGCCGGGATCTCGCGTTCGGCGAGCCACGCGAGCAGATCGAGTTCGTGGTCGGTCGGCTCGCGGCGCACGTCGTGGAGCAGGATCGCGAGGCGCAGCGGCACGCGGCCCTCGAGATACCCCTCGACGAGCCGCTGCCACGCCGCGCGCTCGGTCTTCGCGACCTGCGCCCATCCGTAGCCGGGCAGATCGACGAAGAGCAGCTTGCGGCGGCCGCGATCGGTGGCGTCGCGCGTGATCTCGAAGAAGTGCGCGAGGCGCGTCTTGCCGGGCGTCGAACTGGTGCGCGCCAGCGCGCGGCGTCCCGCGAGCGCGTTCAGCAGGCTCGACTTGCCGACGTTCGAACGGCCGAGGAACGCGATCTCGGGCACGCCCTCGCGCGGGAATCCGGCCGGGGCGGCAGCCGTCACCGCGAGACGCGCGTCCTGGATCTTCATGCGGGCGCCGCGAGCGCCTTCGCCAGACGCTCGAGCGCGGTCTCGATCTGTGCGTCCGGCGCCGAGAGCGAGAAGCGCAGGAAGCCCTCGCCCGCCGCGCCGAAGTCGACGCCGGGCGTGGCGGCGACGTGCGCGCGCTCGAGCAGATCGAACGCGAGCGCGCGCGAATCGGTGCCGAAGCGGCGCGCGTCGGCGAACACGTAGAACGCGCCGGCCGGCGGCACGGGAATCTCGAAGCCGATCGATCGCAGGCCGTCGATGAGCCGCTCGCGACGTCGCGTGTAGGCCTCCAGCATCGCGCGACGCGTCGGTTCGCCGTGCGCGAGCGCCGCGACGCCCGCACGCTGTACGAAGTGATTGCACGAGATGAACAGGTTCTGCTGCATGACCTGGAGCGGGCGCAGCGCGGCGGACGGGACGATCGCGAAACCGAGCCGGAAGCCCGTCATCGCGTAGCGCTTCGAGAAGCCGTCGAGCACGAACACGTCCTCGGAGGCGGCGAGCGCCGACGGCGCCGAGCCGCCGTCGAAGACCAGCCCGTCGTAGATCTCGTCGGAGACGAGCGGCACGCCGAGCTGCGCCAGCGCGGCGAGCGTCTCTGCGCGCTGCACCGCGCCCGTCGGATTCGCCGGCGATCCGAAGATCAACGCCGCGGTGCGCGGCGTGATCGCGCGGCGTACCGCATCGACGTCGATCTGGAAGCCGTTCGCGGCGTGCGTCGGCACCAGCACGGGAACACCGCCGCAGAAGCGGACGAAGTTCGGGTAGCAGGGGTAGTGCGGCGTCGGGATCAACACTTCGGCGCCCGGCTCGACGAGCAGACCGAACACGAGCAGCATCGCGGGCGACGTTCCGGATGTGACGAGCACGCGCGCGGGATCGATGCGCACGCCGGCGCGCGCGCTCTTCTCGCGCGCCACCGCTTCGCGCAGCTCGAGCAGGCCGCGGCTGTCGGTGTAGTGCGTATCGCCCGCGAGCAGCGCGGCGGCGCACGCCTCGACGGCCTCGCGCGGCGCTTCGAAATCGGGCTCACCGAGTTCGAGGTGGATCACGTCCGCGCCCGCGCGCTCGAGCGCGAAGGCGCGCTCCGCCACTTCCATCGCGAGAAAGGGCTCGATCGAAGCGGCGCGCTGCGCCCAGGCGCGAGTCATGCGTGGGCGGGTAGCCGTCGGGGTCTGGGGCGTCAAGCTTCGCGCGCGGCAACGCTGCGTCCAGACGCCGCTTTCTCGCGATCCGCCGACGATCGTGTCGGCTGGAAAGCAAGGCACGCGATGCTAGCCTGCGCTCGCCTTCGCAAGGGAGCGTGCATTTTGTCCAAGGGACTCCAGATCGCGGTCGGAGCCCTCGTGATCGCGGGTCTGCTGGGCTGGTACGCAGCGACCAATCTCGATCGCATCGGCACCTTCCAGTACTACCAGACGCTCCACGAGTTCAAGGCCGCCGGCGAAGTCGGTCGGCCGGTGCGCGTGCACGGCTACGTGGCGCCCGGCTCGATCGAACGCGACCTCGAACAGCGCCGCGTTCGCTTCGCCGTCGTGAACGATCCGCCCCACGCGGGCGGCGTGCAGACGGAGACCTTGCCGGTCCTCTACGCCACTCTCGAGACGCCCGACATGTTCAAGGACGGCGCCGAAGTCGTCGTCGAAGGGCGGCTCGCGGACGACGCCGTCTTCGTCGCGGACAACGTGCTCGCGAAGTGCCCGTCCAAGTTCGAGGCCCAGGCGACCCAGCCCGCATCGTTCTGAACGAGCGTCGTTCCGAACGCTGCGGCCGGCGTCGCTCCCGCGGAGGAATGTTCGCTTGCCCGAAATCGGCCTCTACGCCCTGCGACTCGCCTTCTTCGTGGCGCTCGCCGGAGCCTTCGCGGGAATCATGGGCGGCCTGCGGGAACGCACGGACTGGGCCGAGGTCGCGCGCCGCGCCGTGGGCGTGACGTTCGTGCTCTCCCTGATCGGCATGGGCGTGCTCCTCCACGCGCTGATCAACTTCGACTTCCGGCTGGGCTACGTCGGCCAGCACTCGGCGCGCAGCATGACCCTGCCCTATCGCGTCGCGGCACTGTGGGGCGGCCAGGGAGGATCGCTGCTGCTGTGGGTCGTGATCTCGCTGCTCTACTCGACGATCGCGATGGGCGTGTTGCGCGACCGGTTGCGACCGCTGCTGCCGTACGCCGCGGCGGTGCTGCTGCTCAACGCCGCGTTCTTCCTCGCGCTGATCAACTTCGTACCGAACGTGAATCCCTTCACGAAGCTCGCGCCGGGCGACGTGCTCTCGGACGGTTCGGGCCTCAATCCGCTGCTGCAGCACCCGCTGATGCTGGCCCACCCGGTGGTGCTCTACGCCGGCTTCACGGGCTTCTCGGTGCCCTTCGCGTTCGCGTTCTCCGCGCTGCTGAGCGGACGCCTCGGCGACGCATGGCTGCGCGCGACGCGGCGCTGGACGCTGGTGCCGTGGTTCTTCCTCTCGCTCGGCATCCTGCTCGGCGGCCGCTGGGCCTACGAAGTGCTGGGCTGGGGTGGCTACTGGGCGTGGGACCCGGTCGAGAACGCGTCGTTCATGCCGTGGCTGCCCGCGACCGCGTACCTGCACTCGGTGATGATCCAGGAAAAGCGCGACATGCTGAAGACCTGGAACCTGGTGCTGCTCGGCCTGACCTACGCATTGTGCCTGTTCGGCACCTTCCTCACGCGCAGCGGCGTCATCTCTTCGGTGCACTCGTTCACCGCCGCGGGCTGGTTCGGATACATCTTCCTCGCCTACGTCGCGGTGCTCTGCGTGTCGTACTTCTCGGTGCTGATCGCGCGCCGGCCGCTGCTGCGAACCTCGCACAAGCTCGAGGCGATCGTGTCGCGCGAAGCGAGCTTCGTGATCAACAACTGGGTCTTCATGGCGATCCTGGTGATCGTGCTGTGGGGCACCATGTTCCCGGTGCTCTCCGAGGCGGTGCGCGGCACCAAGATCTCGGTGGGCCCCGAGTTCTTCAACAAGCTGACGGGACCGTTCGCCGCCGCGTTGCTCTTCCTGACGGGCGTCGGACCGCTGGTGGCGTGGCGGCGCGCGTCCTGGACCAGCCTGCGCCGCCAGTTCGTATGGCCGACGCTGGCCGGTGTGGCCGGCTTCGTCGCCACGATCGCGGCGCTCGGCACCAGCGCCCCCGTCTACCCGGTCGTGTTCTGGTCGCTCGGCGCCTTCGTGACGGGCACCGTGGTGCAGGAATACTGGCGTGCGATCGGCGCACGCATGCGCAACGCCGGCGAGTCGCTTCCGACCGCGTTCGCAACGTTGCTGCGCAAGAACCAGCGCCGCTACGGCGGCTACGTCGTCCACATGGGCGTGGTGCTGATCCTGGTGGGGATCTCGGGCGCCGCCTTCAACGAAGAGCGGCTCGAGAACGTGAAGCCGGGCCAGAGCGTGTCGCTCGAGGACGGCACCAAACTCGAGTACCTGACCGCGAAGGCGCTGCCGAAGCAGCACTACGGCGGCGCGGTCGCGCGCATCGCGGTGTTCCGCGACGACGAGCCGCTGGCCGTGATGGCGCCGGAGCGGCGGATGTACTGGCTCGAGCAGCAGCCGGCGTCGATTCCGTCGATCCGCTCGACGCTGCGCGAGGATCTCTACGTGATCCTGACCGCGCTCGAACCCGACGGCTCGGCGACGCTCAAGATCCACCGCAACCCGCTCGTCAACTGGATCTGGATCGGCGGCTACACGTTCCTGTTCGGCGCGCTGCTGGTGCTGTGGCCGTACCCCGAGCGGCGGACGCAGGAACCGGCGTGAGACGAGCGCTCGTCGCGATCCTGTTCGGATCGCTGGTCCTCGCCGCGTCGGCGCGCGCGCAGCACGACGGCGGCGGAGCCGGCGTGCCCGACGTGCCCGCGGGCCCGGGCCGCCTCGTCGGCACGATCGAGAATCCCGACGCGCCCACGCAGGTCGCGGACGTCGAAATCCTGCTCTACGCGCTGCCGCCGGGCGGCACGCCGGGCCTGCGTCGCGCGCGCTCGGACGCGCAGGGCCACTTCGTGTTCGAAGGCATCGCCAACGACACGGCGACCGCGTATCTCGTCGGCGCGCGCTACGCGGGCATTCCGTATCCGGGCGAGCGGCTCGCATTCACCGAGGGCCAGCAGGAACTGCGCGTCGCAGTGCGGGTCGGTGAGCCGACCGAGAGCGCTCGCGAGATCGCGATCGTCGAGTCGCAGCTCGAGATCGCGTGGGCAGGCGGCCGGCTCGGCGTGGCGGAGCTGATCCGCTTCGAGAATCGCGGCGACCGCACGGCGTTCGTCGCGGCGCCGCGA
>JALOQG010000266.1 GCA_025453505.1 Myxococcota bacterium
GCGCGCAGCACCGGATGCGTGCGCTCGACGCGCGGGCCGCGACCGACGTCGGCGGGACGCCGCGGCTGCTCGACGACCTCGACGTCGCCGCGCGCGCGGATCCAGGCGGCGCGCAGCGGGGCGAGACCGCGGCGCACGTCGATCGCGACGTCGGGGTCGGTGTAGGGCCCCGACGTGTCGTAGATCGGGATCGGCGGATTCTCGCCGCTCTGCCGGATCTCGCGCACCGGCACGCGCACGCCGCGCGTGCCCTCGACGTAGCGCTTGTGCGATCCGGGCAGCGGATCGCGCGTGATCCGGTCGGTGAAGGACGGATGCGAAGAGACGGGTCGGGCCATGGGTCGCTTCCCTACGCCGGTTCCGCGGCGGGCCTCGCGAGCCCGCGGCTTGGCCGGATCAGGTTCCAGGGCTTCGCGGAACAGACGGGCCACTCGGCCGCCATCCGCGTCTCAGGCCGTCGTTGCGGCCACACCCAGCGAAGCGGCGAAGCTAGCTCACTCGCGGGCGTCCCGAGGCGGCCCAGATCGAGAGCAGCATCTTGTACACGTAATAGAGCGGCTTCCAGCCGGAGTGGAGCGTCGAGGCGCGCGCACCGGGCGCCATGTGCACCGGCACCTCGCGCACGACGAGGCCCGCGCGCGTCGCGGCGAGCAGCACGTCGACGTCCGGATAGTCGCTCGGAAACCAGTCGCCGGCGTAGAACTCGAGCGCGCGGCGCGAGAGCGCCTGGAAACCCGAAGTGGGATCCGTGACTCGCAGGCCGGCGCGGCGCGCGACGGCCCGGAAGAGATCGCGGCCGAGCGAGCGCGCGGCTCCCATTTCGTAGCCGCTGGCTTCGAGGAAGCGCGAGCCCAGCACGACGTCGCAGTCGCCGCTCGCGAGTGCGCCGACGAGCGCCTCCACTTCGGCGGGCAGGTGCTGGCCGTCGGCGTCCATCTGCACGACCCACGGAGCATCGCGGCGCAGCGCTTCCTTGTAGCCGGTCTGCAGCGCGGCGCCGTAGCCGAGATTGAACGGGAGCCGCAGCACGCGGGCGCCGGCGGCCGCAGCGACCGCGGCGGTGGCGTCGCGCGAGCCGTCGTCGACGACGATGCAATCGAGTTCCGGCCGCGCACGCCGCAGCGCCGCGAGCAGTGCCGGCAATCGCTCGGCTTCGTTGAACGCCGGCATCACGACGCAGGCGCGTCCGCTCAAGCGGGCTTCTCCCACGCGATCGTCAGATAGTGGTTCGCGAGCCCGTGACGCAGCGTGGTGCCGACGCGGCGCGCGAGCGCGCCCGGGTGCTGCAGGTAGTAGCCGGGCAGGTTGGCGCGCAGCTTCGCGCGCGTGAAGCGCCGGCCGCGCCACGCGCCGCCGAGCGCGAGCTTCTGCACCTGCAGCAGGCGGTCCTGCTCGCGCAGCGCGTGTGCGGCGCCGAACGCCGCGAACGAGCGCGCCGTGAAGTCGTGCCGGTGATGCGGGTTCAGATCCACCGAGGGCGTGACGGGCACCGACGCGACCAGCAGGCCGCCGGGCCGCAACAGCGACACGAGCCTGGCGAAGAGCCGTTCGGGCGCCTCGACGTGCTCGATCGTCTCGAGGCTCACGATCGTGTCGAAGCCGCCGGCGTCCTCGAAGGCGAGCGCGTCGCAGGCGACGAAGCGCGCGCGCGGCGAAGCGTGGTGCGCGGCGGCGTGTGCGATCGCGTCGGGCGAGACGTCCACGCCGATCGCGGACTCGATCGCGGCGTTGCGATCGAGCAGGAGCTGCGTGCCGTAGCCGACGCCGCAGGCGCAATCGAGCAGGCGGCCGGGCCGCGCGCGTTCGGCCGCCCAGGCGTAGCGCGCGACGTGCAGCGCGAGCGTCTCGCGCGCCGCGTCGTCCGCGGGATCGAGCGCGGTCGGGACGAGACGTTCCAGGCTGTCGGGGTCGAGCGACATGGACGGCGGAGGGTATCGGCAATCGGGCGCGCGAGGCGAGCTTGCGCGTGCGCTGCCAGCTAGTTTCGCGACGGGCCGCCGGGCCCCAGCCAGGGAGAGAGCCGCATGGACAGCTTTGGAGCGCGCCGCACGCTGCGCGCCGCGGGTCGCGAGTTCGAGATCCACGCGCTCGGCGCGCTCGAGAACGTCGAGCGGCTTCCGTTCTCGCTTCGCGTCCTCCTCGAGAACGTGCTGCGCAACGAGGACGGTCGCAGCGTGACGGCCGAACACGCGCTCGCGCTGACGCGCTGGGATGCGGCGGCCGAGCCGGACCGCGAGATCGCGTTCCTGCCGGCTCGCGTCGTGCTGCAGGACTTCACCGGCGTGCCCTGCGTCGTGGACCTCGCCGCGATGCGCGACGCGATGGCCGCGATGGGCGGCGATCCGCAGAAGATCAATCCGCTGCAGCCCGTCGAGCTGGTGATCGACCACTCGGTGCAGGTCGACGCGTTCGGTTCGCCCGATGCGTTCCGCATCAACGTCGAACGCGAGTTCGAGCGCAATCGCGAGCGCTACGTGTTCCTGCGCTGGGGCCAGTCGGCGCTGCGCAACTTCCAGGTCGTGCCGCCCGGCACCGGCATCGTCCACCAGGTGAACCTCGAACATCTGGCGCGCGTCGTGATGGCGGGCGAGGGCGCCCCCGGCGCGAGCGGCAAGCCGCGCGCCTACTTCGACACGCTGGTCGGCACCGACTCGCACACCACGATGATCAACGGTCTCGGCGTGCTCGGCTGGGGCGTCGGCGGCATCGAGGCCGAGGCCGCGATGCTCGGTCAGCCGGTCGCGATGCTGCTGCCGCGCGTCGTCGGCGTGAAGCTGACGGGACGCCTGCCGGAAGGCGCGACCGCGACGGATCTGGTGCTGCGCGTCACCGAGCTGCTGCGCAAGCACGGCGTGGTCGGGAAATTCGTCGAGTTCTTCGGCGGCGGGCTCGCGCAGCTGCCGCTCGCCGATCGCGCGACGATCTCCAACATGTGTCCCGAGTACGGCGCGACCTGCGCGATGTTCCCGGTCGACGCGGAGACGCTGCGCTACCTGCGCCTCTCGGGCCGCAGCGACGAACACGTCGCGCTGGTCGAGGCGTACATGAAGGAGCAGGGCGTCTTCCATGACGCCGCGACGCCCGAGGCGACTTACTCGGAGCGCCTCGAACTCGATCTCGGCACGATCGAACCGAGCCTCGCCGGCCCGCGGCGCCCGCAGGATCGCGTCGCGCTGTCGGCGGCGAAGGCGTCGTTCGCGACGGCGCTGCCGGAACTCGCGAAGGGCGGTGCAGCCGACGCCAGCGCCGAAGCCGAGATCGACGGCGTCCACTGTACGCTGCGCAACGGCTCGGTCGTGATCGCGGCGATCACGAGCTGCACCAACACGTCGAACCCGAGCGTGATGCTGGCGGCGGGCCTGCTCGCGAAGAAGGCCGTCGAGCGCGGACTCGAGACGCCGCCGTGGGTCAAGACGTCGCTGGCGCCGGGCTCGCAGGTGGTCACCGGCTATCTGAAGGACGCCGGCCTGATGCCGTACCTCGAGCAGCTCGGCTTCGATCTCGTCGGCTATGGCTGCACGACCTGTATCGGCAACTCGGGTCCGCTGCCCGATCCGGTGCAGGAGGCGATCGACCGCGGCCGGCTCGTCGTCGCGTCGGTGCTCTCGGGCAATCGCAATTTCGAGGCGCGCGTGCATCCCGCCGTGCGCGCGAACTACCTGATGTCGCCGCCGCTCGTCGTCGCGTACGCGCTCGCGGGCCGCATGGACGTCGATCTGACGCGCGAGCCGCTCGCTACCAGCCGCGACGGCCAGCCGGTGTACCTGCGCGACGTGTGGCCGAGCACGCGCGAGATCGCGGAGGTGGTCGAGCGCCACGTCGGCTCGGGCCTCTTCCGCAAGACCTACGCCGACGTGTTCCACGGCGACGAGAACTGGCGCTCGCTGCCGGTGCCCGAAGGCGACCGCTTCACATGGGAGCCGTCGTCGACGTACGTGCGCCGGCCGCCGTACTTCGATGGCATGCCGCGCGAGGCGCCGGCGCAGGTCGGCGAGATCGAGGGCGCGCGCGTGCTCGCATGGCTCGGCGACAGCGTCACCACCGATCACATCTCGCCGGCCGGCAACATCGGCAAGGAGACACCCGCCGAGCTCTACCTGCTCGGACGAGGCGTCGCGAAGCGCGATTTCAACTCGTACGGCTCGCGTCGCGGCAATCACGAGGTGATGGTGCGCGGCACCTTCGCCAACGTGCGGTTGCGCAACCAGCTCGCGCCCGGCACCGAGGGCGGCGTCACCGTGCACGTGCCGAGCGGCGCGCCGCTCTCGATCTTCGACGCATCCGAGCGTTACCGCAAGGAAAGCACGCCGCTCGTGATCCTCGCGGGCCAGGAATACGGCTCGGGATCGAGCCGCGACTGGGCTGCCAAGGGACCCGCACTGCTCGGCGTACGCGCGGTGATCGCGCAGAGCTACGAACGCATCCACCGCTCGAACCTGGTCGGCATGGGCATCCTGCCGCTCGAGTTCGAAGCCGGCGCGAGCGCGGCGTCGCTCGGCCTCACCGGCCAGGAGAGCTACGACATCGTCGGCCTGCGCGACGCGATCGCGAACGGCTTCGCGAACGGTCGCACCCTCGTCGTCCGCGTCCGCGACGACGCCGGCGGAACCCGCGAGATCCGCACCCGCGCGCGCATCGATAC
>JALOQG010000267.1 GCA_025453505.1 Myxococcota bacterium
GCCGCATCGGTCTCACCGGCGGACTGGAGATCAGCGAGCGCTGCGAGGCGTACGACGCCGCGAAGCGATCGCTCTCGTACTCGATCATCGGCAAGAGCCCGCTGCCGCTGCGCGACTACTTCTCGACCGTGACCGTCACCGAGACGGGCGCGAACGAGTGTCGGGTCGAGTGGAACGGCCGCTTCGAACCCGCGGGCGTTCCCGAGGAACAGGCCCAGGGCATGGTGCGCGGGATCTACACCGGCGGGATCGCGGCGGTGAAGAAGCAGCTGGGCGGCTGAAAACACGAAGGCCGCGTGGTTGGATTGCCGCGCGGCCTTCGTTCGAACCCGTCGCGAGCGATCTAGAAGACCGACTCGCCGTAGGGCAGCAGCGCCAGATGGCGCGCGCGCTTGACTGCTTCGACGACTTCGCGCTGCTGGCGGGCCGTGTTGCCCGAGATGCGGCGCGGCAGGACCTTGCCCGTCTCCGTCAGGAACATGCGCAGCACGCGCGGATCCTTGTAGTCGACGACGAGGCCCTTGTCGGTCGTGAGCCGCGAGACCTTCGGTCCGCGGAAGGACTTCTTCTTGAGCTTGCGCGCCTTCTTGCGCGCCTTGGCGCGGAGGCGGTACTTGAGGCTGCGCGGCGAGCCCTCGTCGCGGTCGCGGTCGCCGTAGCCACCGCGGTCGCCAAAGCCGCCCCGATCGCCGCCACGCGGGCCGCCGAAGCCGCCGCGATCGCGGTCGAAGCCGCCGCCGCCACCACCACCGAAGCCGCCGGGGCCGCGGTCGAAGCCGCCACCACCGCCACCCGGACCCCGGTCGAACCCTCTGTCTCGGTCTTCTTGCATGGGGCGCGCACCTTAACCGACCGCCCTGCGGCGTCGCAAGCTGCGGGTCTAGACCGCTCGGAGCTGCGGGGCGACCGCGTCCGCGTAGAGCTCCAGTGTCCGGGCGACCTCGGCGGGCGGCAGGCCGCCGAGGTCGAACATCGCCAGGTGCACGTCGAGGCCGAGCGTCTCCCGGGCGGCGGCGATGCGATCCACGACCTCGGCCGGGCTCCCGCAGACGGCGACGCCCGTGAGCAGCCGGTCGTAGTCGAGCTCGACCTTCGCCCGCGGGTGGATCAGCTCGCGGCGGCTCCAGACGCGATCGACGAAACGCAGGTAATTCAGGTAGTACGGCTTCCAGCCCTCGCGCGCTTCCTGCGAGGACGCGCGCACGTGGACGTGGTGGCAGCAGCCGACGCGCGCCGCCGCGGGCGCGTGGCCGGCGGCGGCGAAGCGCTCCCGGTAGCGCGCGACGAGCGGAGCGAAGTCGAGCGCTGGCGCGAGCACGCTCGGCAGCATCAGCGGCAGACCGAGTTCGGCCGCGAGGTCGACCGAGTGCAGCGACGAACCGCCGCCGACCCACACGGGCGGATGCGGCTTCTGCACCGGCCGCGGCTCGACCGTGACGGCGTCGAGCGGCGCGCGGAAGCGGCCGTTCCAGGTGACGCCCGTCTCGCGCCACAAGCGCAGCAGCAGCTCGAGGTGCTCGCGATAGCGCTCGCGGCTCTCGTCGGGCTTCTGGCCGAACGCCTCGTAGGTGTCGACCAGGATCCCGCGCCCCGCGACCAGCTCGACGCGCCCGTCGGAGATCGCGTCGACCGTCGCGTAGTCCTCCGCGACGCGCACCGGGTCGAGGTTCGCGAGCAGCGTGACGCCGGTGCCGAGCCGCACGCGCGACGTGCGCGCGGCGATCGCCGCGAGCAGCACCGGCGGCGACGCCAGCACGTAGTCGCAGAAGTGGTGCTCGCCGAGCCACACCGAATCGAAGCCGAGCGTCTCGGCGAGCACCGCCTCTTCGACGATCGCGCGGTGCCGCTCTGCGGGCGTCGGGCGCAGACCCGTTGCGGGATCGTCGAGGCAGTCGCCGAGCGAGAGGAGACCGAGCTGCATGGCGGGCGACGCTAGCGCCGCCGGATCGCCGTCACGAAGTGACGTTCGCCGCGCTGCTCGACATCGAACTCGATCGCCGCGCCCGGCGCGAGCCCTTCGAGCAGGCGCGGGTCCGAGACCGTGAACGGCATCGTCATCGCCTTCATCACGCCCTCGATGTCGCCGTGCTCGATCGTGATCTCGGCATGCGCCGCGTCGATCGAGACGACTTTGCCTTCGCCCGTGCCGCGGACGGGTGAGCTGCCCTGACAGGCCGCGACCACGAGTGCGAGGGCGGCGAGCGCGAAGCGAATGCGGACCTTCATCTGGATTCGACTCCTATGCGGTTTCACGCGGCTCCGGCAGCTCGCGCTGCTTCCAGATCGCGAAGAGGGCCGGGTACACCAGCAGCTCGAGCGCGAAGGACGTGACGAGACCGCCGGCCATCGGCGCCGCCACGCGCTTCATCACGTCCGCGCCGGCGCCGTCGCTCCAGAGTAGGGGAAGCAGGCCCGCCGTCATCGCGATCACGGTCATCGCCTTGGGACGGATGCGGCGCGCGGCGCCCTCGACGATCGCCTCTTCGAGATCGTCCGCGTCGCGCATGCGGCCCGACGCGACGTGCGCGCGGTGCGCGAGCGTCAGGTAGAGCAGCATCACGACGCCGGTCTGCGCGTCGAGGCCCGCCAGCGCGATCAGACCGACGTACACCGCGATCGAGAGGTGGAAGTCGAGCGCCCAGAGCAGCCAGATCGCGCCGACCAGCGAGAACGGCACGGCCAGCAGCACCATCGCCGTCTCGACCGCCGATCCCGTGTTGAGATGGAGGAGCAGGCCGACGATCAGCAGCGTGACCGGCACCACGATGAGCAGCCGATCGCGCGCGCGCTCCCACGCTTCGAATTGCCCCGCCCACTCGAGCCGCACGCCCGGCGGCAGCTCGACCTGCTCGGCGACGATGCGCTTCGCGTCCGCGACGAAGTCCACGATCGGCCGGTCCGCGACGTTCACCGATACGAGCCCGACCACGCGGCCCGCCTCGCTGCGCACCATGTCCGGCCCCATCGCGAAGCGCACGCCGCCAACTGCGTGAGCGGGACCTGCGCGCCCGACGGCGTGCGCACGAGGATCCGTTCGATCGCGGAGAGGTCCTCGCGGAACTCGCTCGCGTAGCGGACCGCGATCGAGTAGCGCTCCCGTCCTTCGACGGTCTGCGCGACGCTCATGCCGCCGAGCGCCGACTCGACCACCTCCGAGACCTCGCGCACGCGCAGGCCGTGACGCGCGATGGCGTCGCGGTCCACGACGATGTCGAGGTAGAAGCCGCCGCCGAGCCGCTCGGCGAACGCGCTGCGCGTGCCGGGCGCACCCGTGAGCGCGCGTTCGACCGCCTGCGCGGCGCGGTCGATGGTCGCGATGTCGGGCCCGTAGACCTTGATGCCGAGCTGCGCGCGAACGCCCGTCGAGAGCATCTCGTTGCGCGTCTGGATCGGCATCCACCACGTGTTCGGCATGCCCGGGTAGCGGAGCTTCTCGTCCATCTCCTGCACGAGCCGCGCGTACGTCATGCCGGGCCGCCACTCCGACGTGGGCTTCAGCGTGACGATCGTCTCGACCATCGAGAGCGGCGCGGGATCCGTCGAGGAGTCCGCGCGGCCGATCTTGCCGAACACGCGCGCGACTTCGGGGAACGCGCGGAGCTCGCGGTCCTGGTGCTGGAGCACGCGGATCGCCTCGCCGATCGGCATCCCCGGCGGTGCCGTCGGCATGTACAGGATCGTGCCCTCGTTGAGCGGCGGCATGAACTCGGTGCCGAGCGAGAGCGCGACGGGGATCGTCACGACGATGCCGAGCAGCGCGGCGACGACGACGAACGCCTTGCGCCGCACGACCCAGCGGACGACCGGCGCGTAGATCCGCACCAGGAAGCGGCTCACCGGGTTCTCGGCCTCGCTGCGCACGTGCCCACGGATCGCGAGCACGGCGAGCGCGGGCGTCAGCGTCACCGAGAGCAGCGCCGCGAATCCCATCGAGTACGTCTTCGTGAACGCGAGCGGCCGGAAGAGCCGCCCCTCGATCGCCTCGAACGCGAAGATCGGCGCGAACGAGACGGTGATCACCATCAGTGCGAAGAAGACGCTCGGGCCGACCTCCTGCATCGCGCGCACCAGCACGTCGCGGCGCGGTTCGGGCTGGCCCGCGTGTTCCCACTCCTCGAGCCGCTTGTGGATGTTCTCGACCAGGATGATCGAGGCGTCCACCATCGCGCCGATCGCCACCGCGATGCCGCCGAGCGACATGATGTTCGCCGACAGTCCCTGGTACAGCATCGGAATGAACGCGAGCGCGGCGCCGATGGGGATCGTCAGGATCGGGATCAGCGCGCTGCGCGCGTGCAGCAAGAAGAGGAAGATCACGAACGAGACGATCGCCAGCTCTTCGACGAGCGCGCGGCGCAGCGTCGCGGCGGCGCCGCGGATCAGCTCGGAGCGGTCGTAGGTCGGCACGACCTCGACGCCGTCCGGCAACGTCGACGCGAGCTCCGCGAGCCGCGCCTTCACCGCGTCGATCACCGCGAGCGCGTTCTCGCCCGAGCGCATCACCACGATGCCGCCGACCACTTCGCCCTCGCCGTCGAGTTCCGCGACGCCGCGGCGCATGTCGGGGCCGAGCGTCACCACGCCGACGTCGGCGATCGTGACCGGTGCGCCGTCGCCCGCGCGCAGCGCGATCCGGCGCAGATCGTCCGCGCTCGCGACGTAGCCGCGCCCGCGCACCACGTACTCGTGCTCGGCCAGCTCGAGGACGCGGCCGCCGGAGTCCTCGTTCGAGGCGCGCACCGCCTCGATCACTTCGGCGAGCGACACGTCGCGCGACGCGAGCCGCACGGGATCGAGCTGGATCTGGTACTGCCGCACCCAGCCGCCGAGCGACGCGACCTCGGCGACGCCCGGGATCGACGCGAGGGCGTAGCGGAGCTGCCAGTCCTGCAGGCTGCGCAGCGCGGCGAGATCGTGCTGGCCGCTGCGATCGACGAGCGCGTACTCGAAGACCCAGCCGACGCCCGTCGCGTCCGGGCCGAGCACCGGCACCACGCCGCTCGGCAGCTGCGACTGGACGCCGCTCATGTACTCGAGCACGCGCGAACGCGCCCAGTAGAGGTCAGTGCCGTCGTCGAAGATCGCGTACACGAAGGAGAGTCCGAAGAAGGACTGGCCGCGCACGGCGCGCACGCCCGGCGCCGCGAGCAGCTTCGACGAGATCGGATACGTGATCTGGTCTTCGACGAGGTTGGCCGAGCGGCCGGGCCACTCCGTGTAGACGATCACCTGCACGTCGGAGAGATCCGGGATCGCGTCGAGCGGCACCTGCCGTACCGCGTGCACGCCCCACGCGAAGCTCATCGCCACGAAGAGCAGCGTCATGCCGGGATGCCGCGCGCACAGGCCGATGATCGCGGCGATCGGCCCGCGCGCCGGATCGTTGGCGTCGGTCGCCATCACCACGTCTCCAGCGCGGCGCGCAGCCGGCTCTCGCCGGCCACGAGGAAGGTCCCCGAGACGACGACCGGTTGACCTTCCTCGAGGCCCGACAGGATCTCGATGCGGCCGTCCGCCATGCGTCCCGTCTCGACCCGCTGCGGGCGCAGCCGGCCGGCGCCGAGATCGAGGAACACGAAGCGGCGGTCGCCCGCGTGCAACACGGCGGTGTCGGGCACCGTCAGCCGCTCGCCCGCGGGCTGCTGGAACGACACGGTCGCGTACATGTCGGGGCGCAGGACGCCGTCCGGATTCGCGAGGGTGAGCCGCACGCGCGCCGTGCGGCGCTCGGCCTGCAGCGACGGATACACGTACGCGACGCGCGCCTCGAAGCGCCGTTCGGGCAGGTAGGCGAGCGTCACCTCGGCCGGCGTGCCGACTGCGATCGCGCCGAGCTCCGCTTCGAAGAGTTCCGCCTCGATCCACAGGCGGTCGACCGGCGCGATGCGATAGACGCGCTGGCCCATCGCGACGGCGCCACCCGCGACGATTTCCTTCTCGATCACGACGCCGCTCGCCGGCGCGCGGATCGGCACGTATTCCTGCGCGGAGCCGCGCTTCGCGAGCGCGGCGAGATCGCCCGCGTCGAGACCCCACAGGCGCAGCCGTTGCGCGGCCGCGCCGGCGAGAGCGCCGCCACGCGCGGCGCTGCGCGCGCGCAGCGCTTCGAGGTACTCGCGCTGCGCCGCATAGAGTTCCGGGCTGTAGAGCTCGAAGAGGACTTGTCCCTGCTGTACCGGAGCTCCGAGCGAATCGGCCTCGACGCGACCGGCAAAGCCGCCGACGCGCAGCGTGACGTCGTGCAGGGCGGTCTCGTCCCACGTCACGCGGCCGGCCGCGCGTACGACGCTCGTGAGCGGCGCGCGGCGCGCCGGCTCGCTGCGGATCCCGATCTGGCGCAAGCGGCTCTCGTCGAAGTGGAACTCACCCGGGTGTTCGTCTTCGACTGCCGTGTTCCCCGCCGCTGCGGCGCTGCCCGCTCCGACTGCGGCGAGGCGCAGCCCGGGCGTGCCGACCGTGAGCGAGCCTTCCGCGCGCGCGGTGGTGCCATCGGGCGCGTGCACGCGCACGCCGACCTGCCAGGTACCGCCCATCCCGAGCGCGAACTTTGCGTCGTAGCGGCCGTCGCCCAGCGGCTCGACGCTCGCGGCGCCGCCCATCGCGGGCATCGCGCCCATCGCCGCCATCGTCACGTCCACTTCGACGTGCGCGTTCTCGACCGGCGCGCCCGTGGCGTCGCGTAGCTCGACGCGCAGCGCGTTCTCGCCGACGCGGGACTCGCGCGGATCGAGGATGACGCCGATCGCGAGATCGCCGGCGCGGACCTGCGTCGGCGCGGCGGGCTCGCCGCAGGCGAAGAGCACGACGGCCGCCGCCCCGAGGAGCGCGACGCGCAAGGTTCGTTCACTCATGACGGTCGTCTCCTTCGGGTGTCGGCGCGGCAGCGGATTCGGGCAGCGGGAGGCCGGGCGCGTGTCCGAGCGCGGCGATCAGCTCGGCCGCGCGCTGGCTGAACAGGGCCCGGGCGTCCTGCTCGGCGAGCTCGGCGTCGCGCAGCGCGCGCTCGGCCTCGATGAGATCGCCGAACCCGACGCGTCCGCTCTCGAAGCCGATGCGCGCGGCGCCGAGCCGATCGCGCGCCGCCGGCGTCATGCGCTCTCGCACGATCGCGAGGCCGTGATCGGCCTCGGCAAAGCGCTCGCGTGCGATGCGAACCTCGCTGGTGAGCTCGTCGCGCACGCGATCGCGCTCGCTGCGCGCCATCTCGAGTTCCGCGCGCGCCTCTTCGAGCGCGCCGCGGCGGCGGCCGATCGCGAGCGGGACGTTCAGCTCGATGCCGACGAAGGGCCGCTGGTCCGGCATCTCCCAGAACGTGTCGTAGCCGCCGGTCAGCGCGAACTCGGGCAGGAAGTTCCGGATCGCGAGGCGCTCGCCGCTCTTGCGGGCCGCGACGCGCGCGTCGGCGGCGTGCAGCTCGGGGCGTGTCTCGAGCGCACGCGCGACGGCGACGGCGTCGTCGCCCGCGGGCGGCACGTCGAGCGCGGGCAGGACGTCGGGCGGCGGCGGGATCTCGGC
>JALOQG010000268.1 GCA_025453505.1 Myxococcota bacterium
GCGGGCCGCCTACGCGGGCGCGCATCTCGCCTGGCTGGTCGAGCCGGCGTCGCAGGGCGCCGTCGCCGGCCAGCCCTGGGTGGACGAAGTGCTGGTGTTCCCGCGCGGCGAGATCGAGTCGCTCGCACGACGCGGCCGCGGAATCGCCGCGTTGCGCGTGCTCTGGAGCTTCGCGCGGACGTTGCGCCGAAGGCGCTTCGACCTGGTCCTCGACTTCCACGGCATCGCCAAGAGCGCAGCGTTGGCGCTCGCGAGCGGCGCGCCGCAGCGGCTCGGTTTCGCGGCGCCGCACGCGCGCGAGGGCGCCTGGCTCGTCGCGACCGCACGCGCGCGGCTCTCGGCGTCGAAGCTCTCGCGCTTCGAGCGCAATCTCGCCCTCGTCGAGTTCCTCGTCGGCGCGGCGCGCGCGGATGCGCGGCCCTGGCGCGTGGACGACGCGTCCCGCACGCGGATGGCGTGCGCGCTCGGGGATGTCGCTGCGCCGATCGCGCTGCAGCCGGGCACGAGTCCCGGCACGTCCCACAAGCGCTGGCCGTCCGAGCGCTACGCCGAGCTGGCGCGGCGACTGCGCGACGCGACGGGCGCCGCGTGCATCGTGCTGCACGGACCGACGCCGGGCGAGCGCGCGCTCGCCGAGTCGATCGCGGCCGCATCGGACGGAGCCGCGCGCATCGCGCCGGTCACCGCGTCGCTCGGCGAGCTGGCGGCGCTGCTCGAGCGCACGCGCCTGTACGTCGGAAGCGACACGGGGCCGATGCACGTGGCGTCTCTCGTCGGTACGCCCGTGGTGCAGATCCTCGGGCCGACCGATCCCGTCGAGAATGCGCCCTGGTCGCAGACGCCGTCGCGCAGCGTGCGTACGCCCGTCGCGTGCAGCCCGTGCCGGCGTGGCTGTGCGGCTGCGACCTGCATGCAGCGCGTCGGCGTCGACGCGGTGTTCGCGGCCGCGTCGGCTCTGCTGGCGGCGCATCCGCGCCGGTGTTAGATGGCGGGGGCGGGGTCTTCGCGTGACGGACGACGTGCGGAACATCGTGGTGCGGGCGCCGAACTGGGCGGGCGACGTCGTCATGGCCACGCCCGGCTTCCGCGCGCTGCGCGCCGCGTTCGCGCGCGCGCGGATCGCCGTGCAGATCCGGCCCGGGCTCGCGCCGCTGCTCGCCGGCGCGCCGTGGTTCGACGAGGTGTTGCCGCTCGCGTCGTATCACCGCGGCGCCGCGGCGCTGCTCCGCGAGGGATTCGCGCTGCGGCGCCGGCCGCGCTTCGACCTCGGCGTGTGTCTGCCCGACTCGTTCGCCGCGGCGCTGCTGCTGCGCTGCGCCGGCGTGCGCCGCATCGTGGGCTACGCGACGCAGGCGCGCGCGGCGCTGCTCGACGTCGCCGTGCGATCGCCGTCCGGCTGGATCGCGCGCGAGCGCCACGTGCTGGGTCTCGTCGAGGCGATCGGCTGCTCCGCCCGTGGCACCCACCTCGAGCTCTTCGTGACGCCGCGCGAGGAGGACGCGGCCGCGGCGCAGCTGGCGCACCAAGGCGTCGCTGCGGGTGAAACCATCGCCGCGCTCGCACCCGGCGCTTCGTACGGCGCTTCGAAACTGTGGCCGGCAGAGTCGTTCGCGCGCGTCGGCGATGCGCTGGCAGCGGCCGGCGCGCGCGTCGTCGTGATCGGCTCCGCCGAAGAGGCGCCGCTCGCGGCGCGCGTGGCCGCGGCCATGCAGGCCCCGGCCGCCGTGCTCGCCGGCGCGCTCGATCTCGGCGCGAGCAAGGCGCTGCTGCGGCGCGCGCGCGTGCTCGTCTGCAACGACGCCGGCGCTCGACACATCGCCGTGGCGCTCGGCGTGCCCGCGGTCGTCGCCTTCGGGCCGACCAGCCTGGCCAAGACGAACCTCAACCTCGAGCGCGTACGCGCGCTGGCGGCCGACGTCGCCTGCCGGCCCTGCTATCGCCGGACCTGCCCGACCGACCACCGCTGCATGACGCGGCTCGCGCCCGAACGCGTGATCGCCGCCGCGCTTCCCGCACTCCAGGGCGACCTGCACGCGTTCCGCGGCGACGGCCTGCTGCGCGCGGTGCCGGCGCCGGGCAGCGCCGCATGATCGACCTCTCGATCGTGCTGCTGACCTGGAACGGCCGCGAGCTCGCCCTCGCGTGCCTCGATTCGATCGATCGCACGGTGCGCGCGCGCAGCGACACGGGACGCATCGAGACCGAGACGATCCTCGTCGACAACGGCTCGGCCGACGGAACCGTCGAAGCGGTACGCGCGCGCTTTCCTTGGGTGGAGATCGTCGCGCTGCCGGCGAACCGCGGCTTCGCGGGCGGCAACAACGCCGGCCTCGTGCGGGCGCGCGGCCGCCACGTGTGTCTGCTCAACAACGACACGCTCGTGCAGCCCGACTGCTTCGAGGCCTGCGTGCGCCATCTCGATGCGCACCCGGCGGTCGGCGCGGTCGGCCCGCAACTGCTGCACGAGGACGGCCGCAAGCAGAACAGCATCCACAACTTCCCGACGCTGCTGCTCGAAGTCGTGCCGCGCGGCGTGCTCGAAGTGCTGGCGCCGCGCCGCTATCCGTCGAAGCGCTTCGTGCACGACGCCGCGCTCGAGGTCGAGTCCGTGCTCGGCGCGTGCATGGTGGTGCGCCGCGAAGTGATCGATCGGGTCGGGCCGCTGCCGGAGGACTACTTCTTCTTCCTCGAGGAGACGGACTGGTTCTTCGCGATGCGCGCCGCCGGCCATCGCGTCGTGCATCTGCCCGAGGCGCGGCTCTTCCACGTGCACGGCGCGAGCACCAAGAAGGTCGTGCCGCTGCCGACCCGCATCGAATACCACCGCTCGCTGTACCACTTCTTCCGCAAGCGGCGCGGGCGTGGGCAGGCGGCGCTGGTGGTGGCGCTGCGCGTCGTGAAGCTGCTGCTCGCGCTCGTGCTGCTCGCGCCGCTCGCCGTGGTCTCGGCGGGCGAACGCGAACGCTGGCGGCAGCGCGCGTGGATCCTCGTGTGGCACCTCGCGGGCATGCCGGAGGCCTGGGGCCTCGCGGGCGTGCGCCGGGCGGCGCCGTCGGCGAGCGCGGCATGAGGGTGCTGGTCACGGGCGGCGCGGGCTTCATCGGCTCGCATCTCGTGGACGCGCTGCTCGCCCGCGGACACGCCGTGCGCGTCCTCGACTCGCTCGAGCCGCAGGTCCACGGGCCGGCTGCGAAGCGGCCGGCATACCTGCACGCCGGCGCGGAGCTGCAGGTCGGCGACGTCCGCGACCGCGAAGCGGTGCGCCGCGCGCTCGACGGCGTCGAGGTCGTGTTCCATCAGGCGGCCGCCGTCGGGGTCGGGCAGTCGATGTACGAGATCGAACGCTACGTCTCGGTCAACTCGCTCGGCGCCGCGGTGCTGCTCGAGGAGCTGGTCGAACGCCGCAAGCAGCTGCGGCGCGTGGTCGTCGCGTCGTCGATGTCGATCTACGGCGAGGGCGCGTATCGCGACGCGAGCGGTGCGCTCGTCGCGCCGCGACTGCGACCGGCCGCGCAGCTCGCCGCGCGTCGCTTCGAGCTCGAGGACGCGGCCGGCCGCCCGCTCGCGCCCGCACCGACCGCGGAGTCGAAGCCGCTGCAACCGACCTCCGTGTACGCCGTCACCAAGCGCGATCACGAAGAGCTGTTCCTGTCCGTGGGTGACGCCTACGCCATCCCGACCGTCGCGCTGCGCTACTTCAACGCCTACGGCACGCGCCAGTCGCTCTCGAATCCCTACACGGGCGTGATGGCGATCTTCTCGAGCCGGCTCCTGAACGGCAACGCGCCGCTCGTCTTCGAGGACGGCGGCCAGAGCCGCGACTTCGTGCACGTCTCCGACATCATCGCGGCGAACCTGCTGGCGATGCAGCGCGAAGCGGCCGTCGGCGGCGTCTTCAACGTCGGCACGGGGCGCGCGACGTCGGTGCTGGAGATCGGCCGGCTGCTCGCGCGCGAACTCGGGCTCGCGATCGAGCCCGAGATCAGCGGCCGCTTCCGCGCCGGCGACATCCGCCACTGCATCGCGGATCCGAGCGCCGCCGCGCGCGACCTCGGTTTCGAGGCGCGCACCGCGCTGGCGGACGGCATGCGCGAGCTGCTCGCGTGGCTGCGCACGCAGGCGCCGGAAGATCGCGTGGACGGCGCGCGCGCCGAACTCGAAGCGCGCGGCCTGACGCGCTGATGGCGGCGAAGCTCGACGCGCGGCGGCTCGCGAAGATCGTGCGCGGCTTTTCGCGCGTGCGCTTGCTCGTGATCGGCGACGTGGTGCTCGACGAGTACCTGTGGGGCGAAGTCGAGCGCGTGAGTCCCGAGGCGCCGGTTCCCGTCGTCCACGTGCAGCGCGAGTCGCAGGTGCTGGGCGGCGCGGGCAACGTGGTGCGCAATGCGGTCGCGCTCGGCGCCGCGTGCACGTTCTGCGCGGCGGTCGGCGAGGACCGCGCCGGCGATCGCGTCGTCGAACTGCTCGAGGAACTCGGCATCGCGACGGACGGCGTCGTGCGCGTGCCCGCGCGGCCGACGACGCGCAAGACGCGCGTCGTCGCGCGTTCGCAGCAGATCGTGCGCTTCGACCGCGAGACGCTGGATCCGCTGCCCGTGCGCGCCGGACGCGAGCTGGTCGCCGCGGTC
>JALOQG010000269.1 GCA_025453505.1 Myxococcota bacterium
AGCCGAGCGTCGGCGTGGTGCGGAATCCATCCGGTGTCGGTGTCGGTGCCGGCGCCGATGCCGGCGCCTGTGCCGATGCGGTCGCGACCGCGCAGCACAACGAGATCAGCACGCATCCGATGTAGAGCGTCTTCACGGGTTCTCCTCTTCACAGCGCTGCGCCTCGGCGCGCTCGCGGATACGACCGCTGACGGCGCCCTTCAGCTCGTACGACGCGCGGGCACCGCGATAGCGCTCTTCGATGCGGATCGCGAGTGCAGTCCAGTCATGGACGCCGAAGCGACACCAGGTCGAGCGGATCGACGCGATGGTCGGCTCGCAGACTTTGCACCCGGCGGCGCCGCGACGCTCGGCGCCGCGTCGGTGAGTGGAAGGATCCCGATCCGCAGCGATTTCAAATCATGTCCTCCAGCGCGACGAGCCGCCTCGCGACTTCGACGATCGCGCGACACTGCGCGTCTCGACACCGTCGAATGACGTACGCCGACACGCCCGCGCGCACGGCGGCGCGGATCGAGTCGCTGTCGCTCTCGCCGACGAACATCACGAGCGGCCGCGGCTCGTCGCTGTAGATGCGGCGCATGTCCTCGAGCACGTCGCGATCCGGCGACGCCATGTCGACGATGATCCCGTCGGGCGCGAGCGCCGCGATCCGCGCACGCAGGTCGTCGCGCCGGCCGAGCCGCGCCACCACCGTGTGCCCGCACGCGACGAGCGCCTGCTCGAGCTCCCCCGCTCGCTCGGGATCCTCGTCGACGAGCACGATGCGGAGGGCGGCGTCCATTCGGGAGAGATCCGGAATGCGAAGATCGTGCCGCACCTCGATTGTGCCGGTTCGCGCGCATTGCGCGGATCAAGCGAAGCGGAAGTGCCCCTGATCGTCGCTCGACTTCCTCGCCTCTCTCCAGAACTTGCGTCCGAGTTCGTTTCGACTGAAGAACGCGAGGTCGTAGATGACCTGATTCTTCGAGTTCTTCACTCGGACGATCTCGTCAGCCGAGAGAGGAAGGTACGAGAGCCGTGCCATGGATTCGGCGTACTGCTCCAGAAGGAAATGCTCGAAACGAACCCGGCGCGTGCGACTCGCATTCAGCCACTTCGATCGCCATTCAGGATCGCCCAGGAAGTCCTCCACGACCCGACTCGAGCCGTCGGCATAGAGGTCCTCGTTGCGACGAGCGTCCATGCCTGTGGGTATCAGCACCATGAAGTCCATGAATCGCGTGGCGAGGGCACGAATCGTCGAGAACCTGATGGCCGCGAGACTGAATGGATCGACGAGGCAGAAACTGAGCACCTTGAAGCCGGGCCGGTGATGCGGAATGGAGGCCAGGATTTCACCTGTCCTGGAGTTGCAGTCTCCCAGAACGTACGCAACCTGTGCCTCGGGGCGAGTCCGCTCTGCGCGATTCCGCAGCGCATCCAGAGCTACTTCGTTCTTGTCACAGAATACGTACTGGTCGAACGGACTGTCGACGGCCATCGCCAAGATCGCAGAAGTTGGAATGATCGCGCCGCTGCCCTTGACCCGCGCCCGCCCCGCATTGGCGCAGAGATCAACGTAGACCCGCGCATCCCACCTCTTCTTCATCGCGTTCGCAAACATCTGGGCGTAGTTTGCGAGCAATCGATACTTGGTTTCGGCCCAGTCCCCGACTTCGGGGAGGTAGAGCCCATCGTCATCGAGATGCGGAAGCCGGTCGAGAGCCATCACGGCCTCCGTTGGATGCGGTCACCAAGGCCGGGAACTCGTCGTACGTCCTTCCACCCAGATTTCTTCCCGTCTCACGCTTCCGGATTCCGCCCCACTGCTTGAAGAAGAACGGGATGCGTGCGCGGCGGCATCGATCGCGGATCGAGAGGACCCACTCCTCGCGCATCGGGCGTGCTCGCGGGCCGCTCTCGCCGCCGACGATCACCCAGTCGATCGCGGTCAGATCGAGTTCTCCGAGGTCCTCTAGAAGCGGCTCGATCGAAAGGAAGCGGACGGCGGCTGGCGTCGATCGCAGCGCCTCGATGCGCGGTACGCCATGGCGTCGGTCCTCGACGCTCACGCCGAGCCAGACGTGTGGGAGCGCGCCGATCCACCGGAGTTCGCCCCGCAAGAGCGACGCGAGGCGCAGCTCCCGCTTGGTCAGGACCTGGTACGTGTGCCAGGGCGCCCGTTCCATCACGCGCCCGACGGCCGCGATGTACTCGCCGGGCACGCCGTCCTGGAACAGATCGCTCATCGAGTTGACGAAGATGCGCCGCGGCGTCCGCCAGCGAAGCGGGTCCTCGAGCTTCTCGGGAACGAGCCGGAGATCGAAGCCCTGCTCGAACGGGTGACCGGGGACGCCTCGGAATCGTTCCGCGAAGGTCTCGGCGTAGCAGTGCTTGCAGCCGGGACTGACCTTCACGCAGCCGCGCACCGGGTTCCACGTCGCATCGGTCCACTCGATCGAGCTGCGATCACTCATCCGGCCTCCGATGCGTCATGGTGCGGCGGGAGCGTGACACATCCGGTCCATCGCAACAGCGTTGCGGATCGTTCACGCCTCGAGACGACTGCAGGGAAGGCGAGCGTCGACGAGGCCAGGATGCTCGGCCTGGATCGCACGTACGAGTGTCGCAAGACGAATGAGCCAGCGAGATCGTCGAACCTATCCATCGCCCGACTTCATCGCAGGGATCACGCGGCGGTCACCTCGCGGATCCAGGATGAACGCTTCTTCGACGGCCCATCGACCCGCCTCGCGTTCGAGAAGCACGGTCGCATCGACCGTCGAGGCGTCGCCTCGGACCTTCATCCGGAGTCTCGCCTTCGTCGTCCAGCTACTCCACGACATGCGAAAGCCTCGGATCATCAGCAGGGGGCTGGACCGTCGGATCTCGCCCGCTTCGACTCGAACGTCCTCGCTCGAGTACAGAAAGAGCTGGGCCGCCCGAGCCGCATCCGAGATCCCCATACACCAGGCGGAAGCCAGGGCTACGAGCACGGCGATCGGAAAGATGACCAGAGCTTGCCTTGCACGACTCTGCAGCCACACCATCCGGTTTCACCTCGGGCCGAACACTTCGACTTCGACCCCTACCGGCCGCCGAGCCGAAGACCACCGCTCCCACGCCAGGAGCGAACGATCCGACCCGCCGCATGGGGAGACGGTACCAGGCTCTCCATGAGACCCTCGAAGATGCCCCTGCTCTCGGGTAGATTCGCGCTCGCGGATCGGCTTGCGATGCTCGCATGGAGGAGGACCCGTGACGGCTTTGCTCTCGCGTATGCTGCTCGCCGTCCTCGTGACCGCAGTCGCAGCCATCGCGGCATACTTCGTTTCGGTGTCGCTGATCGGTGCGCCCCGGACCGCCGCGATGCAGGCAGCGGCGCTCGTCGCCGTATCGTGTGCCGCGCCCGCTCTGGTCGGATTCTTCGTGGCCGTCGTCCGAGCAAGAGGCGCGACGCGGGACTCGGGCGATTCCTCGACGTCGTCCGGGCCGCACGTCGTCCATGCGATCACAGCGATCGTGGTCTCTCTGGCCCTGATCGGGCTCGGCTTCGCCCGGCTCGTCGAAGATCGTTGGCTGGGACTCGCGGCGATCTCGATGGGCGTACTGATTCCAGGGCTCTGGGTTCGGCGCTTCGTGCGGATCGAAGCATCGGACTGAGCGATCTGGGCTGCCCAACAGGCTGCTGACGAAGGTCGGACCGAGCCGGGCGCGGGCATTCGGGTCGGAGCGAAGAGATCGGCCCGAAGACCGTGGGCGGCGAAGGGGGTCCGTCCGCGGCCTTCTAATCCGGAATCGCGACGAGCGATCTCCCCGACCTCGCAGCGAGTTCGAGCAGATGAGCAAAACGATCGACGAATATCACGATCTCGGGATCGTGCTCGCAGGAAGCCCGCGCTCGACGGAGTTCATCCGACAGAGTGGGAAACTCCTGCCGGAAGAACTCGGCCTCTGCGTAGTAGTCCCGGATTCGCAGCAAGAGGTCCAGGCCTGCCGAATCGCACGACTGCATGAGACGATGATGCGCGTCGACTCCGATCGAGGCGCGATGCTTCGCCGTGCCGTCTTCGGCCAGGAGTGCGATGTCTAGAGCCATGGTCACCTTCGGGTCGGAATGAGTCACGATCGAGTCGCTCGTAGACGCGGCTGGTTGGTGGTCACGTCGCTCGGGTGGCTCATGCCGATGGTTCCGATCCTTCGAGCCATCGCTACAGGTGGCGCAGGATGCATCGGTAGCGTCGCGCGCCACTCCCCGCCTCCGACTCCGAGCGGTATGTTGCGCGCACCCCCACGTCGCTTCCCCTCCCGAGGAGTCCGCGTTGTCGAAGCTCGCGTGGTTCGCTCTCGCCTGGCTCGTGATCGCGTCGTTCGGGGCCCTGCCCGCTTCCGGGGATCTCGCCGCCGACGCGCGCAAGCTGGTCGGCGAGGGGCAAGGGGTCTACGTCGAGGCGGAGGACGGCACCGTGCTCGTCGCGCAGGCGGCGGATCGCGCGGTTCACCCGGCCTCGGTCTCGAAGATCCCGACCACGCTCGCGCTGCTCGAGAAGCTGGGAGCGGAGCACCGCTTCGAGACGCGCTTCGCGGCGGGCGGGCGCGTCGCGGACGGCGTGCTGCACGGCGATCTGCTCGTGCAGGGCTCGG
>JALOQG010000270.1 GCA_025453505.1 Myxococcota bacterium
CCCGTACGAGACGAAGATCGTGCGGCTCGACAAGCTCGACCAGAAGCAGGAGCCGTTCCTCCGCATCAACCCGAACGGACGCATCCCGGCGATCGTCGACCGCGACGCCGGCGACTTCCCGGTCTTCGAGTCGGGCGCGATCCTGCTCTACCTCGCGGAGAAGAGCGGGATGTTCCTGCCGTCGGATGCGAAGGGCCGCTCGCGCGTCGTCCAATGGCTGATGTTCCAGATGGGCGGCGTCGGCCCGATGCAGGGCCAGGCGAACGTCTTCTTCCGCTACGCGCCCGAGAAGATCCCCTTCGCGATCGCGCGCTATCAGAACGAAACGCGACGCCTCTACGAGGTGCTCGACCGCCGCCTCGGCGAAGCGGAGTACCTGGCGGGCGACTACTCGATCGCCGACATGGCGACCTGGCCGTGGGTGTCGATCCACGAGTGGGCGGGCGTGTCGGTGGACGGGCTCGATCGGCTGCAGCGCTGGATGAAGGCCGTCGGCGACCGGCCCGCCGTGCAGCGCGGCCGCGCGGTGCCCGCCGACGAACGCCCGCGCAGCGCCGAAGAAGTCCAGAAGGCCGGCGCCGCGATCCTGCAGAAGTAGCGGCGCGTGCGCGTCACGCTGCGGGCCGCCGTCCTCGCGGTCGCGATACTCGCGCTCGCGGCGGCGCCGGCGCGCTCCGCACGCCTCGACGCCGCCGATCTCGGTCCCTTCTTCGACGGCCTCTTCACGGGCTTGATGGCCGAGCGCCGCGTGCCGGGCGCGGTCGTGCTCGTAGTGCAGGACGGCGCCGTCGTGTTCGAACGCGGCTACGGCACGGCGGATCCCGCGACGGGCCGGCCGGTGGATCCCGCGACGACGCTGTTCCGCGTCGCCTCGGTGTCGAAGCTCTTCACGGCGACCGCGGTGATGCAGCTCGTCGAGCAGGGGAAGCTCGATCTCGACGCCGACGTGAACGGCTATCTGAAGGAGTTCCAGATCCCGGCGACCTTCGCGACACCGATCACGCTGCGCCACCTGCTGACGCACACGCCGGGCTTCGACGACTCGTTCCTGAACGGCTCGGAGCGGCCCGGCGATCCGATGCTGCCGCTCGGCACCTACCTCGCGCGCTTCCTGCCGCGGCGCGTGATGGAGCCGGGGAAGCTGATCTCGTACTCGAACCACGGCTTCGCGCTCGCGGGTCACGTGGTGGAAGCCGTGAGCGGACAGCCGTTCCGCGACTACGTGCACGAGCACGTCCTGCTGCCGCTCGGCATGCGGCACAGCGGCTTCTCGCTGCCCGATCCGCCGCCGCCCACGCTCGCCGTCGGCACCGACTGGCAGCACGGCGCCTTCGTTCCGGTGCCGCTCGACCGCATGCGCTGGTACCCGGCCGGCGATCTCTACACGTCGGCCGGCGAGATCGCGCGCTTCATGCTGGCCCACCTCGACGCAGGCCGCATTCCCGGCAGCGACGCGCGCATCCTGCGCGAAGAGACTGCGCGCGCGATGCAGACGCAGGGCTTCACGCATCATCCCGGTGTCGTCGGCTGGCATCTCGGCTTCGACGAGCTGCGCTGGAACGACGTCGCCGCGCTCGGTCACGGCGGGTCGTGGAACGGCTACGGGACGGCCCTCGTGCTGGTGCCCGAGGCGAAGTCGGGGATCTTCGTCTCGACGACGCGCAGCAACGACATGCGTTTCTTCCGGCCGCTCCTGCGCGCCTTCTTCGACCGCTACTACCCGCCCGCCACGCCGCGCGCCGCACCCGTGCCCGATCCGGCCGCGAAGGTACGCGCCGGCGCGATCGCCGGTGCCTACATCCCGAACCGTCACGTGCGCGGCGACCTGCTGAGGGCGGGGCTCTTCCTCGGCGGGCTGCGCATCGCCGCGAACGACGACGGCTCGATGACGCTCAACTTGCCGACCGGGCTCCTCGACCCGATTCGCGTGGTCGAGATGCAGCCGGATCTCTGGCAATCGGACCGAGACGACACGCGCGTCGCCGTGCTGCGCGACGCCGGCGGCACGCTGCAGCGCGTCGCGATCGACGCCTTCGTCTACGACCGCGTGCCGTGGTGGCGCGATCCCGCGCTGCACCAGCTCGCGTTCGGCGTCTGCGCCCTGCTCTTCGCCGCGACGCTGCTCGGTTTCGGCCTCGGCGGCGTCGCGCGACGCATCGCAAAGCAGCCGCCGAGCCGCGTGCCGCTCGCGTCGCGGCTGCTCGCGTGTGCCGGCGCGGCGCTCGGCCTCGGCGCGATCCTCGCGGCCGGCGTCGGCCTCGCGGCGACCTCGCCCTTCGAGCTCTTCATCGAGGTCCCGGTGTGGCTGCGCGCAATGGGCGTGCTCTCGATCGCGTCGATTCCGCTCGCGGCCGTGATCCTCTTCCGCTCCGCCCGCGCGCGCGACTGGACGCCGCTGGCGCGCTTCCACTTCGCCGCGCTCGGCGTCGCCATGGCGCTCTTTGCGACGCTGGCTTGGAGCTACAACCTGATGGGGCTCTCGTAGCGTTGGCCCTCAGCGCTTCGGCTTCGAGCCGTAGTCCGCGAACGGATCGTCGCGCTCGCGCACGGCCTGGCGGAAGCCGACGTCCTGCGAGCGGCGCACGAAGTCGAGGCCTTCCTGGGTGTGGCGCGCGACGCCGTCGAAGAGCGTGCCGAGCAAGCGACTCGACGCGAAGCCCATGTTCTCGACGGTCTGGTTGCAGAGCAGCTTGAGCATCACGAGTTGGCTGAGCGGCAGGCGCGCCATGCGCTCGGCGAGCGCGGTCGCGTGCGCCTCGAGCGTCGCGGCCGGCACGACCTCGAGCACGAGGCCGATCTCGGCGGCCTTCTGCGCGGGGATCTCGTCGCCGGTCAGCAGGTAGCGCTTCGCCTGCTCGAGCCCCATCCGGTAGACCCACATCGCGGTGGTCGGCGTGCCCCACACGCGTGCGGGCGGATAGCCAAACGAAGCGTCGTCGCCCGCGACGATCAGGTCTGCACACAGCACCATGTCGGTGCCACCGCCGATGCACCAGCCCTGCACCGCCGCGATCGTCGGCTTGCGCGCGTACCAGAGCTTCATGTACGTCGCGACGAAGCGGGACATCATTCCATGGTCTGCAACCGAGTCCCAGATTCGTGAAGGGCCCGCTCGCCTTTGGCTCGCTACGGCGGAAACGGGGGCTTCGGCTTCGGGCGAGGCGACGAGCTCCGGGCTCGACCGCGAGCCTTGGGAAGGGCCCGCTCGCCGTCGGCTCGCTACGGCGGAAGCGGGGGCTTCGGCTTCGGGCGGGGTTTCGCGATCGGCGTCGGAGTAGACGACTTGCTGCGCTTCGGCGGCGGTGGACCAGTCGAGGCCGTAGCCGGCGCAGAAGGCGCGGCCTTCGGCGCGCAGCAGGATCACGTGGACGTCGCGGTCTTCGTCGGCGGCGTCGATCGCGGCGGCGAGTTCGTCGCGCAGCGCGGGCGTGATGGTGTTGTACTCGGCGGCGCGGCAGAGCACGAGATGACGCACTCCGTTGCGGGTCTCGGTGCGGAGCGTGTTCACGGCTTCGTCCTCGGCGAGGGGCGCGGGGGCTGTGCGACGTCGAGCTTGTCCGCGACGACGCGCGAGAGGTGAGCGAGCAACGCCTCGCGGAAGGCGCCGGCGTCGGCCTCGCCCGCCCGGATGCGGCGCACCAGCGCTTCGTTGCGCGCGCGGATCGCGGCGTGAAGGGCGTCGCGTGCAGCGGGCTTCGGCGCGTCGCCGAGCAGCGTCGCGAGGCCGTCCCACTCGTGCGCGACGTGTTCGTCCTCGCAGGCGAGCTCGCGCGCGACGATGCGCACGACGTTGGCCGCGACGCGCGCGTGGTACTTCGCGGGTCCGTCGAGCGCGGGCACGGCGCTCTCTTCGAGGAAGCGCTCGACCGCCGCGAGCAGTTCGGTCGTCGTAGGCCGGTCGTTCATTCCTCGCCTCGCAGGATGCGCAGCAGCGCGTCCTCCGCTTCGACGGTGCGCCGCCCGAGCGACGCCAGCTCCACCGAGCGCACGCGGCCGTCGAGGAAGACGCGCGACTGCATGATGAAGACGAGCGCGACCTTGAGCGAGCCGAACGCCTCCCAGAACCGCAGCGCCTCGCGATCCACGCGAGTTCCGCTCGCCGCTTCGTACGCACCGACGAGCTGCTCGCGCGTGCCGACCCCGCCGGCCGGCAGCTCCGAGCCGAAGCGCCAGGCGCGCGTGCACAGCCAGCCGAGGTCCTCGATCGGATCGCCGACGTGCACGAGTTCCCAGTCGAGGATCGCGCGCACGCCCGTCTCGTCGAAGATCGCGTTGCCGACGCGGTAGTCGCCGTGGACGAGCGCGATGCGCGGCGGCTCGGGCGCGCGCTCGGCCAGCCAGCGCTCGGCGAGATCGAGCACCGGATGCGGCTCGACGGCGAGATCGCGGATGCCCTGCGCGGTCTTCTCGAGCTCGCTGCGCGCGGGCGAACGATCCGCCGGCGGACGCGCGACGCCCGCGAGATCGGGCGACGCGAGATCGAGCGCGTGGATCTTCGCGAGGATCGTGCCGAGCTCTGCGGCCATGCCTGCACGCACCTTCGCGTAGGCGTCGTCGCGCAGCAGCCGCCGCGGCAGCGTCTCACCCGCGATGCGGTCCATCAGGAAGAACGGCGCACCGAGCACC
>JALOQG010000271.1 GCA_025453505.1 Myxococcota bacterium
ACTCGCGGCGGCTCGACGTGCGGCGATCGCCGCGATCGGCGATACCACGGCAGCGGCCTTGCGGGATCTGGACCTCGTCCCCGGCGCCGTCGCCGCGGGGCCGGGCACGGCGGCGCTGATCGACGCGCTGGCTCAGTCGCTGGCCGCGCGCGACCGAGGAGATTCGCGATGAGCTTTCCGACGGTGCGCATGCGGCGACTGCGCGGCAGCGAGGCGCTGCGCAGGCTCGTGCGCGAGACGCGTCTCGGCCGCGACGATCTCGTACTGCCGCTCTTCGCCGTTCCCGGCAGCGGGGTCCGCCAGCCGGTCGCGTCGATGCCGGGCGTCGAACGGCTGTCGGTCGATCAGATCGCGGAAGAGGCGAAGCGGGTCGCCGATCTCGGCATCCCGGCGGTGATCCTGTTCGGCATTCCGGATGCCAAGGACGCACGCGGCTCGGGCGCCGACGCCGCCGACGGCATCGTGCAGCGCGCCGTCGCCGCCGCCAGGCGCGCCGCCCCCGATCTGTGCGTGATGACCGACGTCTGTCTCTGCGAGTACACCGATCACGGTCATTGCGGCCTGCTCGAAGGCGAGACCGTCGCGAACGATCCGACGCTCGCGCGGCTCGCGGCCACTGCGGTGTCGCACGCCCGCGCGGGTGCCGACGTGGTGGCCCCCTCCGACATGATGGACGGGCGCGTCGCTGCGATCCGCGCGGCGCTCGACGCAGCGCATTTCGAGTCGGTGCCGATCCTCGCCTACGCGGCCAAGTACGCGAGCGCGTACTACGGCCCGTTCCGCGAGGCCGCCGAGAGCACGCCCGCCTTCGGCGATCGCCGCGGTTATCAGATGGATCCGCCCAATCAACGCGAGGCGCTGCGCGAGATGCAGCTCGACCTCGACGAGGGCGCCGACGTGCTGATGGTGAAGCCGGCGTTGCCGTACCTCGACGTGCTCGCCGAGGCCCGGCGCCGCTTCGACGTGCCGCTGGCCGCGTATCACGTGTCGGGCGAGTACGCGATGCTGATGGCGGCCGCCGAACGCGGCTGGCTCGATGGCCCGCGCGCGATGCTCGAAGCGCTCGTCTCGATCAAGCGCGCCGGCGCCGACTTCATCCTCACCTACGCCGCGAAGGACGTCGCGGCGCGATTGCCCTGAGCGAGAGGAAGCCGTGGCCCTGCACTACAAGGTGGTCGAAACCAGCAACGTCGCCGATGACGAACTCGAGCGGATCCTGAACGAATGGGTCGCGCAGGGGTGGAGTTTCGAGGGCTTCCACTTCGCGATGCGCGAGAACTCGAAGCGCCCGTCGATGGCGTTCGTGACCTTCACGCGCAGCGACGCCACCGCTTAGGAGATCGGCCCGATCCGTCTCGCATCGGTTTCCTGGTACACCCGCACCCGATCGACGTCTCGTCCGGAGGCTCCCATGCTGCCGCTGCGCCTGCTCCTCGCCGTGGCGCTCACCGTCGCCCTCTCGCCGCGCGACGCCACAGCGCTCGCGATCGTCGATCCCGGCCAGGGCCCCGTCGCGCTGATCGACTTCGCCGGTACCGGGCCGGGCGAACTCTCCGGCGTCACCTGGGTGCCGGGAACGTCGGAGTGGCTCGCCGTGCCCGACGGGCAGTCGTTGCTGCATCGGCTCTCGGTGCCGATCGATCCGGTCAGCGGCCAGATCACGAGTGCGACGACGCTCGGCGCGCAGCCGCTCTTGCAGGCCGACGGCACGCCGTTCCCGAGCGCGCGCGACTTCGAGGGCGTCGCCCTCGGACCGGACGGCACGAGCGTGTTCGTGTCCGGCGAGATCGGGCCGCGCCTGCGCGCGTTCTCGCTCGCGACCGGTCGCATGCTCGCCGAGATCGGGCCCACGAGCGATCCGGCGCTGGCGATCTTCGCGAACCAGCGCGCCAATCTCGGCTGGGAATCGATGACGCGTGCGCCCGACACCGGCGTGCTGTGGACCGCCAACGAAGAGGCACTCGGCGTGGACGGACCGACCGGCACGGCCGCCGCGAGCACGCGCGTGCGGCTGCAGGCCCTCGGTCCGGATCTCGTGCCGATCGGACAGTGGGGCTACACCGTGAGCGGTGGGATCGTGCCGGGCACGATCGGCAACATCAACGGCGGAGTGTCGGATCTGGTCGCGCTGCCGGGCGGCGGGTTGCTCGTGCTCGAGCGCAGCGCGGGACTCGTGTCGTACCCGGACATCGATCTGCGCAATCGCATCTACTTCGCCGACTTCGTGGGCGCGACCGACGTGACGGGTCTCGCCGCCCTGGTCGTCGGCGGCTACACGCCGGTCGCGAAGACGCTGCTCTGGGAGGGCTCGTTTCCGGACGACAACTTCGAGGGCATCGCGCTCGGGCCGCTGCTCGCGAACGGGGATCGCAGCCTGCTGCTCGTCTCCGACGACGGCGCCGGCCTGCAACAGAGCGTGCTCGCCCTGCGCCTGACCGGGATCCCCGAGCCGACGACGGCGCTGCTCGTCGGCGTCGGACTCGCTGCGCTGCGGCTCAAGCGAGCCGCGCGCTGACCTCGCCTGCGAGGCGGTCGAGCGATGCGAGGCGCTCCGCGGATCCCGTCCGCGAAGCGGGCCGCACCACGAGGTGATCCATGCCGATCGCCTCGCGGTAGGCCGCGATGCGATCGGCGACCTCGCCCGCTTCGCCGACGATCACGCGGTCGTCCGCGGCGCCGGACGCGCGCGCCGCGATTGCCCCGCGCGCGCGGGCCGCGATCGCAACGAACTCGAGCTCCGCGGCCTCGCGCACCCGGCCCGCCTCGGCCGCGTCCTTCGCGACGTGCACGGTGCGCATCACCGGCACGGCGAGCGTGCGCGCATCGACGTGCGCCGGCAGCTGCGCGGCGTGCGCGCGGAAGTTCTCGCGGATCGCATCGAAGCTCTCGATCGGCGACGCGAGATACGGCGCGCCGCGGCGCGCGGCCTGCGCGAGGCCCTTCGGCCCGAACGCCGCGACCCAGATCGGAGGGTGAGGCGACTGGAACGGCCGCAAGCGATCGCCTTCCGCAGCGCCGCCGTCCGCCCACGCGGCGAGGATCGCGTCGAGTGCTTCGTCGAAGCGATCGCGCTTGCTCTTCGGGTCGATGCCGAAGGCCTTGAACATGGCGGGCTCGAAGCCGCGCCCGACGCCGAGGATCACGCGTCCGGCCGAGAGCTGGTCGAGCGCCGCGACGTCGGCTGCGACACGCGCCGGATCGTGGATCGAGAGCAGCAACGACGTCGTGCCGAGGCGCAGTCGCTGCGTGCGAGCGGCGACCGCCGCGAGCGTCAGCAGCGGCGCCGAGGTCGCGCCCGGCCGCAGATGACCCTCGGGCAGCCAGAACGAGTCGAAGCCACTGCGATCGGCCCACTCGGCGAGCGCCAGCGTCTGGCGCCACGATTCGGCGTCGGTCGGGCCGGCGAGCGCGAGGCCGAGGTGGAGCCGCCGCGCGCCGCTCAAGAGGCGACGGGCGCCGGAACCGCCGCACCCACCACGTAGGGGAACACGACGTGCAGCGGGTCGATGCCTGCGTCGAGCTGTCGCGCCAGACCGGAGAGCAGGCCGAGCGTGCGGCCGAGCAGCACGATGTGGCCCGGCACGCGCACGAGCGGCTTGCCGCGCACCTCGGCGAGCAGCTCCTCGCCGATCGCTTCGAGGCGCTTCGCGTCCAGCGAGCCGTGCATCGCGAGTTCCGCGGCGATCGCGAGTCCGACACGCGAGAGGGACACGAGGGAATCGCGGGCGCCGTCGCGCGTGGCGAACCCCTGCGCCAGCAGCACGTCCGCCATCGCTTCGGGATCGCGGCGCAGGAGCGCCGTGAGCAGCGCGAGGGTCTGCACGCGGAAATCCGACGGCAGCTCCTTGGCCAGACCGAAGTCCAGCAGCACGAGACGCCCGCTCGGCTCGACCAGCAGGTTGCCCGGGTGCGGATCCGCCTGGAAGAAGCCGTGCACCAGCACCTGCTCGCACCACGCTTCCATCAGCGTGCGAACGACGCGCGGCACGTCGACGCCCGCCGCGTCGAGCCCCTCGCGGTCGGTGATCTTGATGCCGTCGATGAACTCCATCACGAGCACGCGGCGGGTCGTCCACTCGCGGTGGATCCGGGGCACGTGGATGTCGGAGCGGCCGGCGAAGAGTGCGGCGATGCGCTCCGCGTTGCGCGCTTCGGAGAGGAAGTCGAGTTCGCGCGGCACGTGTCGCCCCATCTCGTCCACCAACGCGGAGAGGTCGAAGTCGCCCTCGAGCCAGTCGATGGCGCGGAAGAGGGCGCGCAGGTTGGCGAGGTCGCTGTGCACGAGCTCCGCGACTTCCGGGTACTGCACCTTCACCGCCACGCGGCGGCCGTCGCGCAGCACCGCCTCGTGTACCTGCGCCAGCGACGCCGACGCCACCGGGCGCGGGTCGAAGCGCCGGAACACCGCCTCGAGCGGGCGGCCCAGCTCGGACTCGACGATGCGGCGTACGGTCGGGAGGTCGCGCGCCGGCACGCGATCCTGGAGGCGCTCCAGCACCTCCACCCACTCGCGCGGCATCAGGTCGGCGCGCGCGCCGAGGTACTGGCAACCCTTGAGGATCAGGCCGCGCAGGTCGACCGCGGCGTCGTAGACGGACTCGGCGCTGTCGCGATGGAAGCGC
>JALOQG010000272.1 GCA_025453505.1 Myxococcota bacterium
AGTCGGCGGCAAGCCGCCGACGGTCGAAGCGTCGGAGTACAAGCTCTACGCGACCAGCCTCTCGCAGCGCGTCGCCAACGCGATGTGCGATCTCGCCGGTCCCGGCGCGCAGCTCCGCGTGCACACCGCGGAAGCGCCGCTGCGCGGCCGCGCCGAGATGTCGTACCGCTACTCGGTGATCGACACGATCGGCGGCGGCGCGAGCGAGATCCAGAAGAACATCATCGCGCGCCGGAAGCTCGGCCTGCCGAAGAACTTCTAGGACGCCGCGCTCGCATGCCCTCCCCCGGCGCGCTCGACGGCATCACCGTGCTCGACCTCTCGACGGTCGGGCCGGGGCCGCGCTGCACGCGCATCCTGGCGGACTACGGCGCGAAGGTGATCAAGATCGGCGCACCGAAGGCCGGCGTGCAGATCGAGCCGGCGCAGTGGGCTTACGGCGGCGGCCGCGGCTGGACGCACACCCGCATCGATCTGAAGTCACCCGACGGCAAGGCGCAGTTCCTCGCACTCGCAAAGGGCGCCGATGTCGTCGTCGAGAGCTACCGACCGGGCGTGGTCGACCGGCTCGGCATCGGCTTCGACGCGGTGCGCGCGGTGAATCCCGCGATCGTCTACTGCTCGACGTCCGGCTACGGCCAGAATGGACCTGCCGCGAAGTGGGCCGGTCACGACGTCAACTACCTCGCGATGGGCGGCTACCTCGCGATGAGCGGACGCCGCGCCGACGGCGGCCCCGCGCTGCCCGGCGCGACGATCGCCGACGCGGCGGCCGGCGGCATGCACGCGGCGCTCGCGATCCTGGCGGCGCTGCTGCGCCGCGCGAAGACGGGCGCCGGCGAACGCCTCGACGTGTCGGTCGCCGAGGGCGTGCTCTCGCTGATGTCGCTCGCGATCGACGAACACCTCGCGACCGGCGTCGAAAAGGCGCCGGGCCGCGACCTTCTGACGGGCCGCTACGCCTGCTACGACGTCTACCGCGCGCGCGACGGCAAGTGGATCGCCGTCGGCGCGATCGAGCCGCACTTCTGGGCGAACCTGTGCAAGGCGCTCGGCTGCGAACAGTGGGCCGCGCACCAGACCGACGACGCGGTGCAGGAGCAGGTGCGCGCGGATCTGCGCGCGGCGTTCGCGACGCGCGATCGCGACGACTGGGTCGCAGCGCTCGCGCCGGCCGACACCTGCGTCGCGCCCGTGTACGAGATCGCCGAGGTCGTGCACGACGCACACTTCGCCGCCCGCGGCGTCATCGAGAACGGACTGGTCGCGCCCGTGCTGGCCGGCCAGCGGTTCCCGCGTAGCGAGCCGAAGGCGAGCGGCGAGAATCAGAACTGGAACGAGGGAACGAGATGAGCGAGACGGACGCGGCCCTTCCGGCCGAAGTGCAGGGCTGGATCGGACAGAAGCGCTACGAACAGGAAGGCGAGTTCGACGTCGAGCGCGGCTACGTGTGGACGACGTGCGCCTCGGTCGAGAACGGCAATCCGCTCTTCTGGGACGAGAAGGCCGCGCAGGAGATCACCGGCGGTCCGATCGCACCTCCGACCATGATCTCGGTCTGGTTCCGCCCGCACGCCTACGCGCCGAACCGGGCCGGCACCGCGCAGCCCTTGCAGGTGCACTTCGACTGCAAGGAGAAGCTCGGCCTGCCCGAGGCGGTGATGACGGACAACACGATCACGTTCCGCGAGCCGGTGCGGCCCGGCGACCGGCTGCGCACCTGGCAGGTGCTGCGTTCGGTCTCACCGCTCAAGACCACCAAGCTCGGCACCGGCCGCTTCTGGGTGATCGACGTCGAGTACGTCAACCAGAAGGGCGAATCCGTCGGCACCGAGACCTACACCGGCTTCGGATACAAGCGAGAAGCGAAATGAATGCGATCCGCGTGCTCACCATCGACCAGGTGAAGGCGGGCGACGCGCTGCCCGAACTCGCCTACGACGTGACGGCCACCACCGTCGTGCTCGGCGCGCTCGCGAGCCGCGACTGGCGCCCGATGCACCACGACAAGGACTTCGCGCAGCACCGCAACGGCGTGCGCGACATCTTCCTCAACACGCCGAACCAGGCCGCCTGGTTCGAGCGCTACGTCACCGACTGGACGGGCCCGTACGGCCGCCTCGGGCGCATGCAGTTCCGCATGAAGGACTCCGTGTTCCCGGGCGACCGGATGGTCTTCCGTGGCGAGGTGACGAAGGTCACGACCGACGCCGGCGGCTGCGGCTGGGTGGAACTCGCCGTGCGCGTGATGGTCGGCGACAAGGTCTGTACGGAGTGCAACGCACGCGTCGCGGTCCCCACCGCCGCGGGCGACAACCCCTGGGCGCGGCGCGACGAGCGCTGGCAGCCGGAGGCTTAGCGATGGATCTCGATTTCAGCGAAGAGCAGCAGCTGCTGCGCGAGACGGTGCGACGGCTCTGCGAGGAGCACGCGCCGATCTCGGTCGTGCGCGCGATGGAAGACGATGCGACCGGCTTTCCGGCGGCGCTGTGGAAGCAGTTCGCCGAGATCGGCATCAACGGCGTGCTGATTCCCGAAGCGTTCGGCGGCTCCGCGCAGTCGCTGCTCGACGCGGCGATCGTGTACGAGGAGCTCGGCCGCGCGCTCGCGCCGACGCCGCACTTCGCGAGTGCCGTCGTCGCTGCGCGCGTGCTGCTCGCCGCGGGCAGCGACGCACAGCAGAAGGCGTGGCTGCCGCGCATCGCGTCGGGCGAGGCGATCCTCGCGCCCGCCTGGCTCGAGCCCGATGGCGGCTTCGGCCCGAAGGGCGTGCAGACGACGGCGAAGCAGAGCGGCGACGGCTTCGTGCTGAGCGGCGTCAAGCGCCACGTGCCGTTCGCGAGCGCTGCGACCCGGCTCGTCGTGCTCGCGCGCACCGGCGCCGGCGAGCGCGACATCGACCTCTTCCTGGTCGATCCGCAGGCGCAGGGCGTCACGCTGACGCAGCAGCGCAGCCTCGCGGCGGACACGCAATACCGCGTGGAGCTGGCGGGCGTGCGCGTCGCGGCGGCGGATCGCATCGGCGCCGCCGGCTCGGGCTGGCAGACCTGGGACGCCGTGCTGCACGACGCGATCATCCTGCTCGCCGCGCAGGCGATGGGCGGCTGCGAGCGTGCGCTCGAGATCACGGTGCAGTACGCGAAGGACCGCAAGCAGTTCGACAAGCCGCTCGGCGCGTTCCAATCGATCTCGCACTACCTCGCAGACGCGACCACCGCCGTGGACGGCGGCAAGACGCTCGTCTACGAGGCCGCGTGGGCCGCGTCGAACGGGCGCAGCATCGCGCGGCTCGCGCCGATGGCGAAGCTCTTCGCCTGCCAGACGTATCGCGACGTCACCGCGATGTGCCAGCAGGTGTGGGGCGGCGTCGGCTTCACGATCGAGTACGACATCCAGCTCTTCTTCCGGCGCGCCAAGCAGCTGCAACTGACGTGGTGGGACGGGCCGTATCTCGAGGAGCTGGTGGCGGCCGACGTGCTCGACACCGACGCGCCGATTCGCATGGCGAGCTGGTAGCGATGGCGCGCCCCGCGCCGCTCGCCGGTCTGCGCGTCGTCGAATCGTCGCTGCTCGGTCCGGGCGCGATCTCGCTGCACCTCGCCGATCTCGGCGCCGAGGTGATCAAGGTCGAGTCGCCCGGCGGCGACTACATCCGCGAGATGACCTGGCCGATCTGCGAAGGCGTCTCGCTGCTGCACCTGCACGTGCATCGCGGCAAGAAGTCGATCGTGCTCGACCTGCGCAAGCCCGAAGCGGTGGAGGTCTACAAGGACCTCGTCAAGGACGCCGACGTGGTCGTCGAGGCGATGCGCCCGGGTTCGCTCGCGAAGCGCGGCCTCGGTTGGGACGCGCTGCGCGCGATCAACCCGAAGCTCGTGTTCTGCAACATCTCGGGCTACGGCGAGACGGGACCCTACAAGGACCTGCCCGCGCACGGCATCGCCTTCGACACGTGGGCGGGCATCGTCGGCGTCGCGAAGGACGAAGAGGGCTTCACCTACATCCCGGAGCACGCGTCGATCGGCATCCACGCGGGCCCGTTGATCGGCGCGCTCGCGATCCTCGCCGCCGTGATCCGCGCGCGCGCAACCGGCGAGGGCTGTGCGCTCGAGCTCGGCCAGAGCGACGCCGCGGCCTACATGGACTGGTACCGGATCGAGAGCTGGCGCGCGTACGAACGCCCGGCCGACGTCGTCACGGGCAACAAGTCCGACGACTACGTGCGCCGCGCGCCCGGCACCGCCGGCATGCGCGAGGGCGTCCGCTACCAGATCTACGAGTCGAGCGACGGGCACGTCCTCTTCATGGCCAGCGAGCAGGCGTTCTGGAAGAACTTCTGCGAGGCCGTCGGCCGCCCCGAACTCTTCGAACAGTGGCCCGGCTCCAAGTACGCCGACCACGCGCGCGGCAACCGCGAGCTGCAGCGCGAGCTGCGCGCCATCTTCGCGACGAAGACGAGCGCCGAGTGGATCGCCTTCGCGAGCGAGAAGAACTTCCCGGTCGGCCCCTGCAACACGCCGAAGACGATCGCCGACGACCCGCAGTTCCAGCACCGCTTCCCGTGGTACGGCCACGCGACGCACGGCGCCGACATGCTGCCCTTCCCGGTCAAGTTCGCGACGCCGCGCGTATCGCGAAGCTGCGCGCGAGCGGCGCGCTGGGCTGATCGAGCCGGCGCTGGACTTCGCCGTCAGGCATCGCGATAGAGTTTCCCCCGGCTCTTCACGCGCGCGAGCAGCGACTCGTCGAAAGGCTCCAGCGTGTAGCCCTTCGGAAACGGCGGGCGCGCTTCGAGGCCGAGCGCTTCGAGTACGCGGCCTTCCTGGTAGTAGCCGGCGTAGGTGTGGAAGAGCAGCGCGGGCACGAAGGCCACGTGTTCGGCGGCGATCGCTTGCAGCGCAGCCAGGCGCGCGTCTTGCGCGAGGTCCGCGAACGGCGCGCCGAGCGACGCACGCGCGTGCGCTTCCAACGCCGCGAGACCCGCGGCCACGAGACCCTCGAAGCCGGCGTCGCCGCGGGCCACCGCGTCGATGCGCGCGCCGACGCCCACCTCGCCGGCACCCGGCAGGCGGCCATCGCGGCTCGGCGGGATCAGCAGATCGAGCACGCCCGCCAGCGCGGCGTGCTGCTCGGCGGAAAACCGGTTCGTCGCTTCGCTCATGGCGTTCTCGTTCACTCGAAGAGGTTCGAGAGGTTCTTCTTGATCGTGTCGGCGACGTAGAGCGCGAGCGCCTGGATCGTGCAGGTCGGATTGACCGCCGCCGCCGTCACGAAGATGCTGCCGTCGATCACGAAGAGATTGCGGACGTCGTGGCTGCGGCCCCACTCGTTGACGACCGAGCGCTCGGGATCGGTGCCCATGCGCGCGGTCCCCATCAGGTGCCAGCCCGCGACGCGCAGCGGCGACTCGACCCGCGTCCACGCGGCGCCCGCCGCGCGCAGCACCTCTTCGCCGCGCGCGGTGCCGTGCGCGAGCATGCGCTGCGAGTTCTCGGAGAGCCGGTACTGGATCTTCGGCGCCGGGATTCCGTTCGAGTCGGTCAGCACCGGATCGAGCGTGACCTGGTTGTGCAGCTCGGGCAGGTCCTCGCAGATCGCGAGCACGCCGCCGGTGCGCGACCACACGTCGGCGTACGCCGCGTGGTGTCCGTCGCCCCAGGGCAAGCGGCCCGTGGACAGGCCCCAGAGCGCCGTCGAGACCGGGCCCATGCCGCGCAGCATCTCGAACGAGTAGCCGCGCACGAAGCCGCGCGACGCGTCGGTCTCGCTCCGGAAAGCCGCCCACCACCATGCCGTACGGGTGCAGCATCAGGTTCTTGCCGACCAGTCCGCTGCGATTCGCGAGTCCGTCCGGAAAGAGCTTCGAGCGCGAGTTCAGCAGCAGACGCGGCGTCCCGATGCCGTTGCACGCGACGACGACGATCTCGGCGCGCTGGCGCCGCTCGACGCCGGCGGCGTCGTAGTAGATCACGCCGTCGGCCAGGCCGTTCGCGCCGAGCGTGATCTCGCGCACCCGGCAGCGCGTCGCGATGCGCACGCCGCGCCGCTGCGTGATCGGCCAGTACGTGACGTCGGTGCTGCCCTTGGCGCCCTGCGCGCAGCCGGTGATGCACGGGCCGAGGTTCACGCACGGCGCGCGGCCGGCGTGCTCGCGCGTCGCGATCGCGGAGTCCGACGGCCACCAGTGCCAGCCGAGCGCGTCGAAGCCGCGCGCGATCCGCTCGCCGAGTCTGCCGAGCGGCACCGGCGGCAGCGGCACGTCCTTCGGCGGATACGCGGGATCGCCGGCGAGACCGGCGACGCCCATCATGCGGTCGTTCTCGGCGTAGTACGGCGCGAGCGTCGCGTAGTCGAGCGGCCAGTCGTCGGCGACGCCGTCGAGCGTGCGCACGCGAAAGTCGGAGGGATGGAAGCGCGGGAAGTGGCCGGCGTAGAGGATCGTCGAACCGCCGACCGCGTTGAACATCGACGCCTTGATCGGCGATTCCGAGTCCTCGACCGGGTAGTCCTCGGGCCGGCGGCGCGTGTTCGGACTGAGCGCGAAGTCGCCGAGCCCGCGCAGCTCGTAGTCCATGCCGTTGGTCGGATAGTGCGCGGGATCCATCCAGTCGCCCTGTTCGAGGCACAGGATGTTCATGCGCGTCTCGGAAAGGCTCCACGCGAACGCGGCGCCCGCGGCGCCGGCGCCGATGATCAGCACGTCCACGATTTCGTCGGCCACTCTCTGCTCTCCCGCTGGCGGCCCCGCATGGTCGCGAAGCCGCAAGGATTCCGCCCGGGCTAGGATCGGCGCGATGTTCGCCGGGCGCGCCGCGTGGGATCTGCGACCGAACGCGTTCGCGCGGCGCGTCGCGAAACGCCGTGCGAGCGGCGCGCCGCTGCTCGATCTCGCGGAGTCGAATCCGACGCGCTGCGGACTCGCGCCGGCGGCGGCGCTCGCCGCTGCGCTCGCGCGCGTCGCCAGCGCGCCGGAGTCCGCGCGCTACGCGCCCGATCCGCGCGGCGACGCGGCGGCGCGCGAAGCAATCGCCGCGTACCACGCGCGCGACGGCGCGCGCGTCGATCCCGCCCACGTCGTGCTCACCGCCGGCACGAGCGAAGGCTACGCGCACCTGTTCCGCCTGCTCGCCGATCCGGGCGACGTCGTCCACGTGCCGTCGCCCGGCTATCCGCTCTTCGAGCACCTCGCCGCGCTCGAAGGCGTCGCATGCGCGCCCTGCCCGCTCGTGCGGCGCGGCGCACGCTGGCGCATCGATCTCGACGCGTTCGCCGCCGCGCTCGGGCCACGGTCGCGCGCCGTCGTCGCGATCGACCCGCACAACCCGACGGGCGCGTTCGTCGGCGCGCAGGACTGGGCGTCGCTGCGCAGCATCGCGCGCGAGCGCGGCCTCGCGCTGATCGCCGACGAGGTCTTCGCGGACTTCGGCGCCGCGGGCGGGCGGCCGCCCGGAGCGCTCGCGGGCGCCGACGACGGCCCGCTGCACTTCGTGCTGTCGGGCGCGTCGAAGCTGCTCGCGCTGCCGCAGTGGAAGATCGCGTGGATCGTCGTCGCGGGTCCGGCCGCGCTGCGCGACGAGGCGCTCGCGCGGCTCGAGTTCATCGCCGACGCCTATCTCTCGGTGTCGCCGCTGCTGGCGGCGGCGCTTCCCGAACTGCTCGCACAGCGCGAGGCGATCCAGCGGCCGGTCCGCGAACGCGTCGCGCGCAATCGCGTGGCGCTCGTCGCGAGCGGACTCGAGGTGCTTGCCGCCGAAGCGGGCTGGCAGGCAATCGTGCGCGTCGCGGGGCGCGACGACGAGTCGCTCGCCGCGGAGCTGCTCGATGCCGGCGTCCTCGTGCAGCCCGGCTCGCTCTTCGATCTCGAGGAACGCGGCGCCGCGCACCTCGTCGTGAGCCTGCTGCCCGAGCCGGTAGACTTCGACGCGGCCGTGGCGACGATCGCGCGCAGTGCCGGAGGCTGACGCATGGCGGACTTCGTTCGCGATATGGAAGTGGCGTCTCCGCCGGCCCTGCCCGCGCCTGCGGCGCTGCGCGGCTACCAGGATCTCGAGGAGAACGACGCGGAGTGGTACCCGATCTGGCGCAGCATCGAGGGACGCCCGACGCAATGGCGCGAGCCGCCCGGCGAGCCGCGCTGGCAGACGTGGATGCGCTTCACCGACACGCGATTCGCCGATCGCGCGCAGGATGCGCTGCGGCACCTC
>JALOQG010000273.1 GCA_025453505.1 Myxococcota bacterium
GACGCCGGATCGTGTTCGGCTTCGAGCACACGCCGCGCGGCGCTGCCCAGTCGCGCCGCAAGCGCCGGGTCGGCACGCAGCGCATGCACTGCGTCCGACCACGTCTGCGCGGGCGCCGCGTCGGGAACGAGCCAACCCGACCGGTCGTGGACCAGCGGATCGGCGATCGAAGCGCGCGCGACGATCGCGCGACCGGCCTCCATGTAGTTGAGCAGTTTGATCGGGAAGCCGCCGGGTGCGCGGCGCGCGAGCAGCGCGACGCCCGCGCCGAAGGTGAGCGCGCGCCCTTCGGCGGCGTCCGCGACGCGCGCCGTGACGAGCGGTGCCGGCGCGTCGCCGGGCGCGTGCGTCGCGATCACGATCGGAACGCGGGTCTCGCGCGCCGCCGACGCGAGCACGTCCAGATCCTGATAGCCGTCGAGGTTGCCGGCGTAGAGCGCGTAGCGACCGCGCGCGAGACCGAAGCGGGCGCACGCCGCTTCGATCGCAGCCTCGCCGGGCGCCGCCGTCGGCGCGAGGCCCGGCGGAATCCGCACGACCCGGCCCGGCGCGTCGGCGGACAGCTCCTGCTCCGCCGCCCGCGAGAGCGCGATCACGGCATCGGCGCGCCGCGCGACGAAGCGATCGATCCCGGTGCCGAGCGCGCGCAGCGGCGCTCCGAGCCGCGCACTCGCATAGGTCTCCAGCTCGTGTCTCAGGACAGTGTGGGCGACGTACACGACCGGAACGCGCGTCACGCGGCGCGCGAGCAGCGCGGCGAGTGCCGCCTCGGCATTGTGCGCGAGCACCGCGTCGAAAGGATCGCGCCGGTGCGCACGGACGAGCGTGGCGGCGAGCGCCAGATCCGCGACCGGCTTGCCCGCGCTCGGCCCGGAATGCAACCTCCGCGGCGCGAACGGAGCGCGCACGAGGAGCAGGTCCGCGGGCGCACGGCCCTCACCGGCTCCGTAGCAGACGAGCGTCACGCGCACGCCGGCGCCGGCGAGCGAGCGCGCCTGCTCCGCGAAGTAGACCTGCGAGCCCTGCGGAAACGGAAACGGGAACGCGCCGACGAGTGCGAGATGCACGCGGCGCTCAGTCGCGCCGTCGCCGCGGCGTCCTCACGTGACTTCCTCGGCCGAGTTCGCTGTCTCGCGCACGGCGACTTCGCGCGGCGGCCGCTGGAGATCGCGGTACAGGATCAGCAGCTCGAGCAGCGCGCGCGCGACGACGCGCGGCGAGGCGCCCTTGGCGCGCCCCGCGACGCGCGGGTGGTGCGTGACCGGAACCTCGCGGATGCGAAAGCCCGAGCGCCGCGCGCGCACGAGCAGCTCCGTGTTGACGAACGCGCCGATCGATGCGATCGGCAGCGCGTCGAGCACCGGACGGCGGAAGACCTTGAAGGCGCAGTCGATGTCGCGCACGCGCAGGCCGAAGAGCCCGCGGACCAGGACGCCCCAGCCCCACGCGAGTACGCGCCGCAGCCAGGGGTCGCGCCGGGGCGTACGCGCGCCGGCGACGATGTCGAACTCGTCCACGTGCGCGAGCAGTTGCTCGATTTCGCGCAGGTCGAACTGGAGGTCGGCGTCGCTGAAGAAGACGAGTTCGCCGCGCGCGGCGCGCAGCCCCGATCGCAGCGCGGCGCCGTAGCCGCGATTGCGCGGATGCCGCAGCAGCCGCACGCGCGGATCGCGCCGCCGCACGGACTGCACCACCGCGGCGCTGCCGTCGCGCGAGCCGTCGTCGACGACGATCAGCTCGAAGTCGTCCGCGAGCCGGGGCCCGATCGCGAGCGCGGAGTCGAGGAGCGGCCCGACGTTCGCCTCTTCGTCGAACATCGGGAACACGAGCGAGATGCTGCGCGGGCGCTTCGGGTCGTTCACCGTTCCACCGGGCGGACTACTCGAGATAGCCGAGCGCGCGCAGCCGCTCCGCGACGCGCGCCTCCTCTTCGGCACTGTAGGGCAGTGACGCCCGCGACCGCTCCCCGGCAGCCGGCGCTTCCTCCAGCCCGAGGACGCGCAGTACCGCGGCGGCGACGTCCGCGATGCCGGCCGGCCGCTCGGCGTGGCCGGCCGCATCGAGCCAGATGCCGTCACGTCGATGTGTTCCGTTCATGCCGCGTCCGCGTCCGCCGGCCCACTCGCCGGGGTCGAGCGTGCGCAGCGACGCGAGATCGGCGCGTTCCCACGGCGTCGCGACCAGGGAGTGCGCGTAGCCGTCCTCGAGTGCGAGCTCGAAGACGACGTCCGGCGCACGCGCGACGAACGGTCCCGCGTAGACCTCTTCGCGCGGCAGCGCCCATTCGACGACGGGGCGGCCGTCCTCGAGCTTCCAGTCGAGCAGCGCGTCGATGACGTCGCGTTGCACGCGCGCGTGATCGAGCTTCGCGACGCGGCCCTGCGCTTCGCGTCCGGCCTCGTTGATCCACACGCCGGGTTGCGTGTTGACCTCTTCGGCGAACGCGTCCGTGCGGCGCCACTCGATCCCCCCGAAGCGCGCGCCGCTCTCGAGGCGGGCCGCCGAGCCGCGCGCGCGGCGGAAGATCGCCTGCGCGGCCGCGGGCGGCAGCACGCGCAGCGCGAGATCGCGCGCGCGTCGCGCGACGAGATCGATCGCGCCGGCGCCGCGCCGTGCGAGCAGGCCGCAATCCGCGAGATGGCGGTTCAGGTGCACGACGCGCCGCGACGCGCCGCCCTGGCCGTGATCGGAGACGACGAAGCACGCCGCGTCGTCGCCGAACGCAGCGCGCAGCGCACCGCACGCGGCGTCGAGGCGTTCGTACACGGCGACGAGCGCGCCCTTGCGCGCGGCCGATGCGTTCGGATCGTGGCGCGGCGACGCCGCATCGTGATCGCGCCAGTAGTGATGCGCGACGGTGTCGCTCTCCGAGAACACGACGACGCCGAGCGCCGGCTCGCGTGCGTCCTCGCGAAGCTGGCGCAGCGCCTCGATCGCGAAGCCGCACTTGCGGTCGATGCGCGCGAGCAGGCGATCGATGGCGCGCTCGTGCCAGCCGTCGCCCCGTGCGCCTTCGTCGAGGTCGGGCCGCATCCAGGCGCCCGCGCGCGCGGCGACCTTCGCGTAGAGCGCGGGGTCGCTCGCGAACGACGCGTCGCTGCCGGTCGAGACGGGCGCGTCGAAGCCGGGCACGAGCAGGCCCGCGACGGGATCCGCCGGATGCGTCGCGGGCACGCCGAGCACCAGCACGGGCAGACCCGCACGGGTCGCGCGCATCCAGAACGGTTCGCCGGCGCGATCCGACGCGTTGACGAAGCGGATGCGGTAGGCGCCCTCGATTTTCTGCGTGAAGTCGAAGAGGCCGTGGGCGCCGGGCAGGAGTCCGGTCGCGAACGACGCCCACGCGGGGAAACTCATCGGCGGCGTCACCGATGGCAGCGGCGCCGCGCGGCCGGCGTCGAGCCAGCGCGCCAGGTTCGGCAGCTGGCCGGCGTCGCAGAGCGGCCGCAGCACCGACCAGTCGGCGCCGTCCAGGCCGAGGACGAGGACGCGAGAGCGCAAGCGCTAGAGCCGCTCGATCACCGAGTCGGTGAACTGATCGGTGCTGGCGTTGCCGCCGAGATCGCGGGTGCGCAGCTGCGGCACGGCGAGCACGGCGTGGACGGCCGACTCGACGCGATCGCCGGCCTCGCTCTCGCCGATGTGCCGCAGCATCTCGACGGCCGAGAGGATCACCGCGGTCGGATTCGCGAGCCGTTTGCCCGCGATGTCGGGCGCGCTGCCGTGCACGGCTTCGAAGACCGCGACGTCGTCACCGAGGTTCGCGCCCGGCACCACGCCGAGTCCACCGACGAGACCCGCGCAGAGGTCCGACATGATGTCGCCGTAGAGGTTCTCGAGCAGCAGCACGTCGAACTGCGAAGGATCGCGCACGAGCTGCATCGCGCAGTTGTCGACGATCACCTCGCCGTACTCGATGTCGCGGTGATCGCGGGCGACGCGGCGGCAGCACTCGAGGAAGAGGCCGTCCGAGAGCTTCATGATGTTGGCCTTGTGCACGGCCGTGATCTTCTTGCGGCCGCGCTGCTCGGCCATCTTGAATGCGTAGGAGGCGATGCGCAGGCAGGCGCGCTCGGTGATCACCTTGATGCTCTCGACGACGCCGGGTGCCACGCGGTGCTCGAGCCCCGAGTAGAGGTCCTCGGTGTTCTCGCGGACGACGATCAGATCGACGCCCTCGAAGCGCGTCGAGAGTCCGGGGATCGAGCGCACCGGCCGCAGGCACGCATACAGGTCGAGATCCTGGCGCAGCGTGACGTTGGCCGACCGGAAGCCCGCCGCCGGATCGACTGGAGCACCGGCTCGGGCACGGGCGTTCCGTACTTGGCGATCACCTCGCCGCCCGCCTCGACCCGGTCCCATTCGATCGCGACGCCCGCCGCGGCGAGCACCCGGACCATCGCCTCGGTCACTTCGGGCCCGATCCCGTCTCCCGGGAGCAGGGTCACGGCGTGCTGTTTCTGGGTCGACATCAAATACCCCGTCTCCTATGTTGCTGCGCCTTCAGGGCCACCCGGCCCACCACCCGCGTACGGTGAGGCCCCCTCGGCGAGAGGGCCCCGGACCTCCGGAGGATCCCAGCGATGTCCATCGAGCTTCTGTGCCGCAAGATCGGCATGACCCGCATCTTCGATGAGAAGGGCGAGGCCGTCACGGTCACCGTCCTCACGGCGGGCCCCAACTACGTCGTCCAGAAGAAGACCGAGGACACGGACGGGTACGTCGCTCTCCAGCTCGGCTTCGGTGAAAAGCGCCGCAAGGTGACGACCAGGCCGCAGCTCGGCCACTTCGACAAGGCCAAGGTCGCGCCGCAGCGCCATCTGCACGAATCGCGGGTGTCGGCCGAGGATGCCGCAAAGTACGAGGTCGGACAGGAGCTGCGGGCCGACGTCTTCACGGCTGGCCAGACCGTCGACGTCATCGGAACGAGCAAGGGCCGCGGCACGGCGGGCGTCGTCAAGCGCCATCACTTCTCGATGCAGAAGTGGACGCACGGCACGCACGAGGGCTTCCGCTCGCCCGGCTCGATCGGCCCGGGCACCTGGCCCGCGCACGTGATCAAGGGTCTGCGCATGGCGGGCCGCATGGGCAACGAGCAGGTCACGGTGCGCAACCTCGTGATCGCGCGCATCGACCTCGACGCGAACCGGATCCTGATCCGCGGCGCCGTGCCCGGCGCCAACGACGGACTGGTCCGCGTGCGCGCCGCGATCGCGCCCCGCTAGCTCCCGTCGCGTACGACCGCAAAGACTCCTTCTACGAGCGCGCCAAGCGCGAGGGGTTCCGCTCGCGGGCGGCCTACAAGCTCCAGGAGCTGCAGGCCCAGCATCGCCTGCTGCGCAGTGGCGATCGCGTCGCCGACCTCGGCTGCTGGCCGGGCGGCTGGATGCAGATCGCGAGCGAGATCGTCGGCCCGCGCGGGCGGGTCGTCGGGATCGATCTCGACGAGACCCCTCCCTTCGATCGAGAGAACGTGATCGCATTGCAGGGCGACCTCTCGCAAGCGGGCGTCGAGACTCGGATTCTCGAAGCGCTCGGCGGACCCGCGGACGTCGTGCTCTCGGACGCCGCGCCCAAGCTGACGGGCGTGCGCGCGACCGATCGCGCGCGCGAAGAGGCCCTGCTCGAGGCGCTCGAGGCGCTCGCGCCGACGCTGCTGCGGCCGGGCGGCACCTTCGTCGCGAAGCTGCTCGACGCGCCCGAGTCGCAGGCCTTCGTGACCCGGCTGCGGCCACGCTTCGCGTCGGTGAAGGTCACGAAGTCTCAGGCGACTCGTAAAGGAAGCAGTGAGAAGTATCTGATCGCACGGGATTTTCGTGCGGTCCGAGATGCTCTCTAGGCGCGCGTCGCGTCCAGGTCCGGACCGCGAACTGCGGTGATGCGGGCGCGGATCACTTCGCCGGTCTCGGCAGCGCCGCGCAGCAGGACGTTGCCGTCGATGTCCGGGGCCTGGGAGCGCATCCGGGCGACGGCGCGATCGCGCCCGCCCGCGTCGACGAGCACGTCGACCTCGCGGCCGACGAGTGTCGCGAGCTGCTCGGACTGGAGTTCGCGCAGCAAGTCGAGGATCCGGCGATGCCGGGCCCGCGCGACGCGCACCGGAACCTTGCCCGGCAGCGTCTGGGCCGCCGTGCCCTGCTCGTCCGAGTAGCGGAACACGCCGACGCGATCGAAACGCATTTCGCGAACGAAGTCGCAGAGCGCCTCGAAGTCGGCGTCCGTCTCGCCGGGGAAGCCGACGATGAAGGTCGTGCGAACCGTGACGTCGGGAATCTCGGAGCGAAGCCGCTCGACCAGCTTGCGCTGCCGGTCCGCCGTCGTCCCGCGCTGCATCGCTCGCAGCATCGCGTCGCTCGCGTGTTGGAGCGGGATGTCGACGTAGGGCAGCACGCGGCGGCCGCTGCCGAGCGCGGCGATCAACGCGTCGGTCACCGCGCTCGGATACACGTAGAGCAGCCGGATCCAGTCGAGGCCCTCGACCTCGTCGAGCGCGCGGAGCAGGGCGTCGAGCTTTGGACGTCCCCGGCCGGTGCCGGTCAGGTCCTTGCCCCAGGACGTCGAGTCCTGCGCGACCAGGTTCAGCTCGCGCACGCCGGCGACCGCCAGTTGGCGTGCCTCCGCGATCACCGACTCCAGCGTGCGGCTCTGGAACTTCCCGCGAATTCCCGGGATCGCGCAGAACGCGCAGATGCGATCGCAGCCCTCGGCGATCTTGAGGTAGGCGCTGTGGGTCGGACCGACGAGCAGGCGCGGATCGCGTTCGCCGTGCAGGTAGGTGCGTCCCGATTCGACGTAGACGCCACCGCGACGCCCGCCGAGCGCAGCGCCGAGAATCTCCGCGATGCGCGGGAACTCGCTGGTCCCCACGAAGGCATCGACCTCGGGCAGCTCCTTGGCGAGCTCGCCGCCGTAACGCTGGGGCAGGCAGCCGGCGACGACCAGCGCGCGCAGCCGCCCCGTCTCGCGCAGCTCCGCGATCTCGAGGATGGCGTCGATCGATTCCTGCCGGGCGCTCTCGATGAACGAGCAAGTGTTGATCACGACCACGTCGGCGTCGTCGAGCTTCTCCGCGAGCGCGTAGCCCGAGAGCGCGAGGCTCCCGAGCATGACCTCCGTGTCCACACGGTTCTTCGGACAGCCGAGCGAGCGGAAGTGGACGGAGGCCCGGGCGGGCGTCGAGGCAGGAGGGGTCACGGGGCGCGCAGGGTAGCAGGGGCGTTCCGCCGCAGTACCTTGGGCCGCCCCTCCATCGAAGGAAGCGACTCCTTGCGTTCTCGACCGTTCCGCATTCTCGGACTGCAACAGATCGCCGTGGGCGCACCTCGAAAGGACGCCCTCCGGCACCTGTGGATCGAGCTTCTCGGACTCACGCTGCGCGGCGAGTTCCGCAGCGAGAGCGAAAACGTCGACGAAGACATCGCCGCCGCCGGAACGGGCCCCTTCGCCGTCGAGGTCGATCTGATGCAGCCGATCGATCCGGAGAAGAGCCCGCGTGTACACGTGCCGGCGCTCAATCACATCGGTCTGTGGGTCGACGATCTCGCCGCGGCCGTCGATTGGTTGGGTCGCCACGGGGTGCGCTTCACGCCGGGCGGGATCCGCAAGGGCGCGGCCGGCTTCGACGTGTGCTTCATCCACCCCAAGGGGAACAACGAATCGCCGGTCGGTGGCGAAGGCGTGCTCATCGAGCTCGTCCAGGCGCCGCGCGAGGTGATCGACGCCCATCGCGATGTCGAGCAACGCTCGCGTTGATGCGCCGTGTTCGTGACGCGCGTCATCCACATCGCGCGCGCGCCACGGACTTCTCTCTCGGGTCCGGATTCGCGCGGCCGCGTGAAGCAAAGTGATGCGCGATGCATCCAATGGAAGCCAGCGTTATTCGACTGACTTCCCTTACCGGTCGGGTTAGCATGGCCGACGCTTCGCGGGGGAAGCGTTGTCGCTCTAGAGCACCGGAACGATCGACCGGCAGCGGTCGGCCCGGCTTCGGTGGAGTTCCTTCACACAATTCCCTTCACAAGGTCTGCCGCCGCGGCCCCCTCCGATTCCGCGGCCCAGCAAAGGAGACGCAATGGTGCGTTGGCATCTAACGGCTCGGCGCGCGGTCTTCGCGGCCGCCGCCGCGGTACTGGTCCTGCCCGTCGGTGCACGTGCGCAGGAAGACGCCGGAGCGGGCGCGCCGTCGTTCAAGGAAGGCGATGTCATCAGCTTCGACAAGATCGATTCGCTGAAGAACTTCCTGCCCGCCGAGTTCTGGGCAAACCGCGACTTCTTCTTCTACGAAGGCATGAAGATGGAGATCGGTCCGGCCTTCAAGGACTACTCGCCGCCGCCCGAGTGGCTCGCCGCGAGCGAGAAGTTCAAGGGCCAGGCCAAGATCGGTCCCGACGAAAGCCTCGAGAACTACACCTCCGGCTGGGCCTTCGATCCGGAGTCGATCGACTGCAAGGGCGATCCCAATGCCGGCGTGAAGCACATGTGGAACTTCACGTACGCCTGGGACGGCGACGGATCCGACACGCACTACTTCTACTCGTACTGGGATCGCGGCGAGGAGCTGCCGCTCTACTACGAGGGCACTTCGAAGACGATCCGCATGTCGCATCGGCCCGAGCCCGATCTGCTCGAGAAGAACGGCGGCGACCTCTTCCGCGGCGAGAAGCGCTCGCTGGCCTTCGGCATCGAGGTCGACGCCCCGTTCGACGCG
>JALOQG010000274.1 GCA_025453505.1 Myxococcota bacterium
GCGCGACGTCGAGAAAGCGAACGGTGTCGGCGCGAATGGCGTCGCGGCCGTCCGCTGCGTCGTAGAAGCGGTCGCGATACGCGCCCGGATCCGGGAAGTGCAGCAGCGCGAGACCGTCGATCGGCGTGGCGCTCGCGGTCAGCGGCGTGCGCACCGGGAACTGCTCGTAGCCGCACAGGCCCGCGTGGTGCGCGAGCGCGAGCGGCGCGTGCCGGTCGCGCCAATGCGCGTCGAACGCCTCGGCGGACAGCGAGGCCGCGCGAACGGCGGTCGCGACGAAGACCAGCCCGGACGCACGGCCTCCGGGCGGCGGCGGATCGGGACGCTCGAGGATGCGCCGGACCTCGGCGCGGTAGCCCCGCGCACCGGTGAGCCAGTCGAGCGCGTCGTCGCGCTCCGCCACGGGCGCGGGCGGCGTCGACCACGGGCTGCGCGGCCGCTCGATCACGACGACCGTGTCGAAGTGCGCCGGCGGCGGAAGCGTCGCGCCGGCGAGATCGCGCGGATCGACGTCGGCGGTGAGCAGCCGGACGCGCGCGTCGCGAAAGCGCAGTGCGAGCGCCGCGAGCGATCGCGGCAGCCAGGGCGCGATCGGTCCGCGAGGGCGCCGGGCGAGGAGGAGCGTCGCTTCTGCCACCGTGTTGCAGCCGGCTAGGTCGGAAGGCCGAGCTTGCGGCGGGCGATGATGTTCTTCTGGATCTCGGAAGTGCCGCCGCCGATCGTGTCCACGACCGTGTAGCGGTACGAGCGTGCGAAGCGGCCTCCGAGCGGGGCCGTCGGCTCGCCGGCCTCGAGCTGCGATTCGGAGCCGATCAGGTCGAGCGCCGCATTCGCCGTCTTCTTCGAGCACTCGTTCATGAAGAGCTTGTACTGCGAGGATTCGCAGGTCGGGACGCCGCCCTTCACCGCCTCGGAGAGCACGCGCCGCTGCAGCATGCGCGCGACCTCGAGCTGCGTCACGAGCTGCGCGATGGCGCGGCGCGCGCGCGGATCGCGTCGCACGAGTTCGCCGTCGCGTCGCGCGGTGCGCACCCATTCGCAGATCGCCTCGACCTTCTTCTCGAGCGGGCCGACCGGCATCATCGCGAAGCGTTCGAGATCGAGCGCCTCGCAGATGTAGGTCCAGCCCGCGTTGAGCTGGCCCACGACGAAGTCGTCCGAGACGAAGACGTCGTCGAAGAACACCTCGTTGGTGCGCTCGTCGCCGATCGTCCAGGTCGGGCGGATCGTGAGTCCCGGATGATCCATCGGGATCAGGAAGAGCGTGATGCCCTTGTGCTTGTGCTCGCCGGTTCGCGCGCCCACCCAGTACCAGTCGGCGAAGTGCGCGGAGGTGGTCCAGATCTTCTGGCCGTTCAGCACCCAGCCGCGGCGTGCGTCGTCGCGCGTGGCCCGCAGCTGCATGTTGGCCGCGTCGGAGCCGGCGCCGGGTTCGGAATAGCCGATCGCGAACTCGACCTCGCCGCGCATGATCTGCGGAAGGAAGAGCCGTTTCATCGTCTCGTTGCCGTGACGGATGATCGTCTTGCCGACGATGCCGACGCCCTTGCCCGGCTGCGGCGCGCCGCAACGCGAGAGCGCCTCGGTGAGCAGGAAGTCGTAGATGCCGGGACGCTCCTGTCCGCCGTACTCCTTCGGCCACGACATGCCGAGCCAGCCGCGTTCGGCGAGCTTGCGCATGAAGGCGCGCTTCGGCTGCGTGTCGACGGTCTGCGAGAGCTGCTCGGGCGCCGCGTCCATCACGTCGGGCGATCGCTCGGCCGCGAGGAATGCTTCGACCTCGGCCTCGAAGGCGCGCTCTTCGGCGGAGAACTCGAAATCCACGGCAATGCCTCCCGCTCGGCGACGGCGCAGGCTAGCGCCGCCGGGGAAGCGGCGGCACGTCCGCCCCCTCCCTAGGCTTGCGCTCGAAGGGAGCCCTCGATGGACGTCAGCGCCTTCTTCTCGCGCCTCAACCCGGTGATCGCGTGGCTGCTGCGCTCGCCGCTCCGCGGACTCGTGGATTCGGCGATGCTGCTCGTCACGGTGACGGGGCGCCGCAGCGGCCGGCGCTACACGATTCCCGTCGGCTACCGGCGCCGCGGTGACGTGCTCGACGTGCTCGTCTCGAAGGCGCCGACCAAGCAGTGGTGGCGCAACTACCGCGAGCCGGGTCGCGTCGAATTGTGGTTGCGCGGCGAAGCGCGGACCGGCGTCGCGCGCGTCGTGCCGAGCGACACGGAACCGTTCCGGCGCGCGCTCGAAGCGCAGCTGCGCGAGACGCCGTGGCTGCGCCAGCAGTATGCGGTGCCGGACTACGACCGCGCGAGCGGACTCACGGACGCGCAGTGGAAGCGCGCCGCGGCGAACGCGGCGCTCGTCGAGATCGAGCTCGACGCCTAAGCGCCGCCGAGTCGCGCGAAGACGGCTTCCGGCGAGTCGCTCGCGCCCGCCGCCGCGAACGAACGGCCGGCCATGCGATCGGCGATGTCCTGGCAGAGACGCTCGGGGTTCTCGCAGCCGCGCGACTCGAGCTCGCGCGGCATCACCTTGCCGAGCACCACCTTCATCTGCTCGGGGCTGACGACCTTGGCGTCGATGCCGGCCGCCTTGAGGGCGAGCCGCACGGTGCCGCGCGCCTCGAGCTGCGAGAGCGACGTGGCGTGCTCGACCTGCTCGCAGACGAAGCCGAAGACACTGGCGTCCGACACGGTTCCCCCTCCGCTCGTGCGCCGGGAGCGACCCCGCGCAATGAGACTGCGTCTCCCATCGGAAGGCGGCAGCGAGACCTTAGATGTGGGCGAAACCGAACAGGCTCTAGCGGGTCTCGTCCGCCCGCGCGGCCAGCGCGCGGCGCAGCGCCGCGCTCGCCTCCTGCTCGTGTTTCATTGCTTCGGCCATGCCGGCCCCGGCGCCGAAGTGGAGCGCCGCCTTCGCCGCCGCGAGCACCTCCGGCTTGCACTCGGCCATCGCAGCGGCCATTGCCCGGGCCTCGGCCAGCAGCGAATCCGGCGCGACCACCCGGTTCACGAGTCCGATCTCGTGCGCCTCGAAGGCATTGACGACGCGCGCGGTCAGCACCAGCTCGAGCGCCTTCGCCATGCCCACGAGACGCGGCAGCAGGTGCGTCGAGCCGAGTCCCGGCAGCAGGCCCAGCTTCGCGAAGGTGACGCCGAGCCTGGCGTTCTCGGCGGCGATCCGGACGTCGCAGGGCAACACCATCGTGACGCCCACGCCAATCGCGGGACCGTTGATCGCCGCGATCACGGGCTTCGGGTACGCGACGAGATCGAGGGGCAGCTTCCGCAGGAAATCCTCCTCGCCGAGCTTGGCCCGGGGCGCTGCGCGCTCTCCGAGCCCGTTCGCCGCTCTCGCTTCGCTCGAGCTCGATGCATTCCCACCGGCCATGTGCGCCTTCAGGTGTTCGAGATCGACGCCGGCGCAGAACGCGCGGCCGGCGCCGGTCAGGATCACCGCGCGGACGGCGGCGTCGTCGCGCGCACGCGCGAATGCGTCCACGACCTCGTCGCCCATCTCGATGGTGTACGCGTTCAGCTTGTCGGGCCGGTTCAGCGTGATCGTCGCCGCGGGGCCCGTGACTTCGTAGCGGACGTTCTCGTAGCTCACGCTTCACTCCTCGGTGTGCGGCGTCCAGCGCGGCTTGCGCTTCTCGACGAAGGCCTGCGTGCCTTCGGCGAGATCGGGGTGCGCGTCGTGCGCGTGGATGAACCGCCACGCCTGCGCGAGTCCGTCGTGGAGCCCGCCGTCGCGGCTTTCCCAGATCGCGCGCTTGGAGCGCGCGAGCGCCGCGGGCGAGTGCTCGGCGATCTTCGCGGCGAGTTCGCGCGCGCGCGGCATCAGCCGTTCTTTCGGCAGCACTTCGCCGACGAGGCCGAGCGCGAGCGCCTGCTGCGCGCTCATCCGCTCGCTGCCGCCGAGCAGCGCCATGCGCAGCACGGCTTCGAGCGGAATGCGCCGCGCGAGGCCGACCGGCTCGAGGCCGGCGACGAGACCGACCTTCACGTGCGTGTCGAAGAACGTCGCGTGCTCGGCGGCGAGGATCAGGTCGCTGTCGGCGATGAAGTGCAGGCCGCCGCCCACGACCATGCCGTTCACGGCCGTGATCACGGGCTTCCAGCAGCGGTTCTGCAGCGCGGTCAGGAACGCGTAGAAGGGTTTGCCTGCTTCGCGCTGCATGCGATCCGCCTCTGCGCGCGCGCTGCCGTCGGCGACGTCCGCGACGTCCATGCCGGTGCAGAAGGCCTTGTCGCCGGCGCCAGTCACGACTGCGACGACGACTTCCGGGTTCGCCTTGACGTCCGCCCACGCGCGGCGCAGCTCGCCGGCCATCGCCACGGTGAACGCGTTGTGCTTCTCGGGACGGTTCAGCGTGATCGTCGCGATCTTGTCGGCGATCTCGTAGCGGATGGCGTGGAAGGGCATTTCGCGTTCGTCCTTGCTGGCGCCGGGTTGGGATTGGGGGGTCCTGCGGCCCGACAGTCCTCGGGCCCCCCAATCCCAACCCGGCTCTCACGTGGGTGGAGGGCTCGTGGAAGCTACACGGAGCTGGGACGGGGTTGGAAGGGGTCGCCGAGGACGGACTATCGGGCCGCCCGCAGGCG
>JALOQG010000275.1 GCA_025453505.1 Myxococcota bacterium
GAGCCGGCCGAGTGCGTCGCGAGTGCGCAGCGCGGCGAGCACGCGCTGCGCGATCGCCTCGCGCGCGAGCGCGCCGAGCGGCGCGATGCCCTGCTCCGCGAGCAGAGGCGTCGCGAGCGTCGCGGCGAGCCGCGCGAGCGTCGTGCGCTGCCAGCCGAACACGGCGCCGCGTTCGAGCGCGACGCGCCGGACGAGATCACTCGCGGCGCTCGTGCTCGCGCCGACGACGAGCGCCGGCGTCGCGGCGTCGTGCGCGGCGAGCCAACGCATCGCCGCGTCGAGTCGCGTTCCGGCACGCGGCGATCGGACGATGCGCGCAGACATGCGGCGGAGCGTACCTCGCCTCGCCCGGTTCGCGTGCGTGAACGAAGGTTGGTATGCACCGCGACGATGGAAGCGCCGCACAGCGACCGGAGCCGGATCGCCGCCCTGTGCGGGTTCGCCGCGATCGCGCTCGCGCTCGTGACGACGCTGGCCGGCGGCGCCGCGCGACCCGGCTATTCGCACGTCTCGCAGTACATCAGCGAACTGGGCGAGACGGGCGCGGTGCATGGCGCGCTCGTCTCGGCGCTCGGCTTCGCGCCGACCGGAATCGCGATGCTGCTCTTCCTCGCGCTCGCGGCGCCGTCGTTCCCACGCGCGCGCGGAACGGCGCTCGGGCTCGCCTGCTTCGCCGGCGCCGGCGTCGCGTACGTCGTCTCCGCGCTCGCGCGCTGCGACGCCGGTTGCCCGAGCAGCGGCGCGATCTCGACGCGCCAGGCGATCCACAACGCCTTCGGCGTCTACGAGTACCTGGGCGCCTTCGTCGGCCTGCTGCTGCTGGGCGCGGCGTTCCGCCGCTCGAAGCGTTGGCAGAAGTCGGCGCGCGCCTGCTTCTTCTGCGCGGGACTCGTCGGCGCGGGCTTCGCGGCGATGCTGATGCCGTCGCTCGCGCCGGTACGCGGAGCCGCGCAGCGCGTCGCCGAGCTGGGTGTCTTCCTGTGGATCGGGATCGTCGGCGTCGCGCTGCTGCGGCGGCCCGCCGGTGGGACTCCGGTGTAGTGTCCGGCTGCGTCCCCGCAACGAGGAGCCGGATCCATGCAGCCTTCCGCCATCGTCTTTCCCGCCATCGCGATGTTCTTCCTGACCTCCGGGATGATCGGCCTGCTCGCGATTCGACGCCTCACGGCGGTGCGGCGCGGCGAGATCTCGCTCGCGTACTTCAAGCTCTACAACCTCGGCATGCAGCCGGACGCGCTGCAGCAGATCGGCCGGCACGTCCAGAATCACTTCGAGGTACCGCCGCTCTTCTACATCGTGGTGCTGTTCCTGTACGTGACCGGGACCGTGACGGCGCTGACCGTCGGCCTCGCCTGGACGTACGTCGCGCTGCGCGTCGTGCACTCGCTGATCCATCTCGGCTCCAACGACGTCAACCTGCGCTTCACGGCGTTCGGCGCGAGCCTCTTCGCGCTGACGGGCCTGTGGCTCGCGCTGCTCTTCGCGCTGCTCTGAGGCGTCGCGACGAGCGTGGTAGAGTCGCGCCGGAGCGATCCGCCGCGTGAACACCCCCGCCCTACCGCAGCCTGCGGGCGACGCCGCCCGCCATCTCGCATCCGCCGCGCTCGAGAGCGGACTCGCCGCGTTCGCTCCGCCGCGCGACGCCGGCACGCTGGTGCTGATCGTCTCGCGGCGCGAAGACGGTCGGCGTGAGACACCGGAGTATGCGCCGATCAGCGCGGCGACCGGTGTGCCGGGAGACGCGTGGCTGCGAAAGGTGCCGCAGAAGATCGACGCCCAGGTGTCGGTGATGAACGCCGACGTCGCGCGATGGATCGCCAACGGCCAGCCGCTCACGCTCTTCGGCGACAATCTCTTCGTCGAGCTCGACCTCTCGGTGGCGAACCTGCCGCCGGGCAGCCGCCTGCGCGTCGGCTCGGCGCTGCTGGAAGTGACGCCGGAGCCGCACAACGGCTGCGCGAAGTTTCGCCAGCGCTTTGGCGACGCAGCGCTGCGACTGACGGCCGACCCGCGCTTCCGCTCGCTGCGACTGCGCGGTCTCTACGCGCGAGTCGTCGCGGACGGCGAGATCGCGTGCGGCGACGCGATCGAAGTGACGCACCGGGGCTGAGGAGGAAGCGACGTGTTCGGCAAGTTGTTCGTGCGCGATCTCGGCATCGTCGGCGGCGCCGCCGCGCTGTGGTGGTTGCTCGCCGATCGTTCGGCGGGGGCGGGCCCCGTCGCCGACTTCACCGGCGTCGTGGTCGGTCTCGCGGTGGGGCTGTGTCCGTTCGTGCTGCACGAGTGGGGACACCTGCTCGGCGCGCTCGCGACGCGCAGCACCGTGCAGCCGCCGACGAAGCTCGCGACGCCGTACCTGTTCAGCTTCGACTCGAAGCAGAACTCGCGGAAGCAGTTCCTCGCGATGTCGTTCGCCGGTTGGGCGGTCAGCATCGCGGTCGCCTGGGCGATCTACGCCGTGCTGCCGGACGACCTGCTCGCGACGCGGGTCGCGCGCGGCGTGGTCGTGCTCGCGATCGGGCTCGTCGTCGTCATCGAGATTCCCCTGGTCCTCTACTCGCTACTGACCGGCCGCGTGCCGCCGGTCGAGACGCAGTCGAAGCCGCGCGGGCTCGAAGAGGCCGCAGCGTAGGAGATGTCCATGTTCCAGACGCTGGTCTCCCTTCTGCTCGGAGCCGTGCTGCTCGGCGCGGCTGCGCCGGGCGCCGCGGCGAGTGCCGGTTCCGCGCTGCTCTTCGCGAAGGACGCGGGCGGTCTCACCGCGCAGCAGCAGGAAGAGATCTTCGCCGCGCTCGGATTGAAGGTCGCGGCGGACGGCAAGAGCTTCGTCGACACGGTCTGCGACCAGCCCGCGCAGGCGAACGTCACGTTCAGCGACTGGAACGGCGACGGCGCGCAGGAAGTGCTCGCGATCTACGGCAACTCGTGTCTCTCGGGCTTCACCGGTTCCTCGGTGACGCTCTTCATCCGCGACGCCGGTGGCCGCTACCAGCCGAACCTCGGCTTCCCGGGCGCGAGCGCCGATCCGAAGCCGACGAAGAACGAGGGCTATCCGGACCTCGTGATCGGCGGCCCCGGCTTCTGCTTCCCGGTCTGGCGCTGGAACGGAAAGCAGTACGTCCATCACGGTCAGGCAGCGCAGGAGCCGGGCGGCTGCGACCAGCGGCCGTAGCTGGCGGCCGACGCGTTCCAGCGTCGAGGGGCTGCTTCCCGTCGAATCAGGGGTCGATCCGGATCGGCGTGCCCGGCTTCACCATCCTCGCGATCCGTTCGATCGCGGCGTCCGTGACGGCGACGCAGCCCTCCGTCCAGTTCAGCTTCAGGTCGCCGCGCCAGCGCACGCCTTCGCCGTGCAGGCCGAGCGCGCCGCCGAGCGGCGTGTCCTGCGGCGGCATGCGCCGCTTCGCGTGTGCGCGCGCGATCGCGGCGTGCGTCGCGGCGTCGATGCGCTTCTCGGCAAGCGCGCGGTCGGCGTCGGCGCGCGAGGGATAGTCGAACGGGATGAAGACGTGGAAGCGGCTCGTGCGCGGCGGACCCGCGATGCGGTACTCGCCTTCGGGCATGCGCTGATCGCCGACTGCGCGCTTCGCACCGCGCGCGCGCGAGAGCGCGATCGGAAACGTGAGCGAACCGCCGCCGGCGCAATGCACGGTGAGCGCGCGCTCCGATTTGCGGACGTGCAGCCGCTCGGCGCGCTGGCACGGAGCCGGCTCGCCCGCCGTCGGCGGTGCCGGCGGCGGCGTGGGCGGTGCGGGCGGCGGCGGCTTCGGACACGCCACGAGCCACAAGGCGACGATCGGGACGAGCGCGACCGCGAGCGACTTCAGTGCGTGGCCTCGAGCTCCGCGAGCCGTGCGGCGAGCGCACGTTCGACGGAAGCAGCGGCGCCGCCCGCGAGATCGTCCTGCTCGCGCGGATCGAGCGCGAGATCGAAGAGCTGCGGCGCGTGCCCGGCGGACTCGACGTACTTGTAACGCTCGGTCACGAGCGCGCGAAGCGTCGGCGTCGGATACGGCGGCTCGAAGAAATAGGAGTAGAGCAGCGCGTCGCGGTGCTCGGCGCGCGGATCCGCGAGGAGCGGGAGCAGGCTGCGGCCCTGCATGTGTTCGGGCGTCGCGACGCCGGCGAGATCGAGCAGGGTCGGCGCGATGTCGATGTTGGCGACGATGCGATCCACCGCGCTTCCAGGGACGGGAACGGAAGCCGGATGGCGGATCAGCAGCGGAATCCGGATCGACTCCTCCCAGGCCCAGCGCTTGTCCGTCTGGCCGTGCTCGCCCCACAGGTATCCGTTGTCGCTCGCGTAGACGACGAAGGTGTCGCGCGCGAGTCCGTTCGCGTCGAGGAAGTCGAGCACGCGGCCGATCTCGCGGTCGAGCGACGCGAGTGCCTCGACCTGGCGGCGGATCGATTCGGCGAGCGGCGCGAATCCGAGATGCGTGTACTGCGCGTTCGTCAGATGCGTCCACGGGTGCGCGCCGTCCGGCAGCGCGACGGGCGCGCCGGCGAAGCGGCCGCGATCCGGCTCGTCGGGCACGAAGTCCGCGTGCACGCTCTTGTGCGAGAGCAGCAGCGCGAAGGGGCGATCGCGGTTCTGCTGC
>JALOQG010000276.1 GCA_025453505.1 Myxococcota bacterium
GCCAGCATCGATCGCGGCGTATCGACGGGCTTCGAGACCCATCGCGTACTCGGCGAAGCCGACGTACCGGCGTTCGAGAACCTGGCGGCTCTCGACCGGCTGCCGCCGCACGGGTTCGAGGTGGTGGCGCTGCCGATGAAGATCGCCGGCGGCTCGGGCGGGCCGCTGCGTGCGATCGCGATCGTGCCGGGCGACTAGTCTTCGTCGCCGCCGAGCTGCTCGGCGAGATAGCGCTCCTTGCCGATCTGCTCGATCACGTGGAGCTGCGATTCGAGCCAGTCGACGGAGTGCTCTTCGCCGCGCAGCAGCTGTTCGAGCAGCGCGCGCGTGCCGTTGTCGCCCTTCTCCCGGGCGATCACGATGGCCTTGTTGTAGCGGCCGACCGCCTCGGTCTCGAGCGCGAGGTCGAGCCGGTGCTGCTCGATCGGATCTTCGCCGACGCGTACCGGGAAGAGGCGCTGCATGTTGGGAACGCCGTCGAGAAAGAGGATCCGCTCGATCACGTGATCGGCGTCCTTCATTTCGTCGATCGACTCCTCCCGCTTCTTCTTCGCGAGTCGCTGGTAGCCCCAGTTGGCGCACATCTTCGCGTGGATGAAGTACTGATTGATCGCGGTCAGCTCGGCCGTGAGGATCTCGTTGAGCGCCTCGAGGATCTGGGGGTCACCGCGCACGAGCGCTCCTTCCGAAGTGGGGAAGCGCCAAGCTAGTCCGGTCGATCCGCACGATCAACCAGCGCGAATGCACGCACGCGGACGTTCAGGAAGTCGAGGAAGCGCGGTCCAGGTCGACAGCGCGAAGCGCCGAGCCGAGTTCGGTCGCGATGATCTCGACGACGGCGTCGGCGCAGCCGCCACATGCGGATCCCGCTCCGCAGCGCGAGCCGACCTCGCGAAGAGAGGTCGCGCCTTCGCGGACGGCGCGTCGGATTTCGCGGTCGGTGGCACAGCGGCAGTGGCAGACGATCACGGGGCGGGTCTCCGCTATAGGGCGCGCAAGCATCCTAGTAGCAGTGAAAATGAAAATCAATATCGGCCAATCGACGGATCCCCCGAGATGACCCAACCGCCGTTTCTCTACATGCATCACGGAGATGCAGAACGAGCGCAGGGTGCGCCTCCTCAGGATGCGCAGTGCCTCCTTCGGATGCATGTAGAAGGACGAATCGGCCTCATGCATGGGCTGAGTCGCGCCGAGAAGGCGCCTCGACGCTCGCCGGCGCGTGTTTCGGTTGGGCACGACCCTTGCTCAGGAAACCAGTGTCTTCGGCTCCCAGAGCGATTCAGGAGGATCCATCATGAAGCGAATCATCTCGATGGCGTTGTTGGGCCTGGCCCTCGCGTTCCCGGTCACGGCCCTGGCCGGCGAACCGACGGCGGACGCCAAGGTCCCCGAAGCTGCCATCGTCGCAGCGGGCGAGGATGCCGTCGTGCTCCCGGCCGCTCCGTCGAAGGAAGACAAGGCCGAGCGCAAGACCCAGCGCCGCAACGCACGCTACGGGTCGAGCCAGAGCGACGCGGACTTCCGCTTCCAGAACCCGTACGCGTTCCCGATCCAGACGCTGCCGATCGCGATGCCCACGGTCACGACCTTCAGCTTCTAGCGCGCGTTCGATTCGGAAAGGCCGTTGCCGGCGACGCCGGCAGCGGCCTTTCTCCGTTTCGGCCAGCTCACGACCTCGCCGCGGGCTCGACCGGCTCGATGCGGGCTGCATCCAGAAACCAGAGTTCGACGCGCGGAGGACGCGGGAGGCCGAGTGCTTCCTGCGCCGCCTCGCGATAGCGCTCCGCCTGCGGGCGATGACGGCGCACGCGATCCGCGAGTACGCTGGCGTCGGCGCGGATCCCAGTAGATCCAGTCGATCGCGCCGACGTGCGCGCCGACGGGCCCTGCGCCGTCCTCCGCACCCGGCATCAGCACGGGCACCTCGCGCGCGAGACCGAAGGGCGCCAGCTCGCGCAAGCGCGCCGCGAGCGGGCCTCGCGCGAGCGCTTCGATCGACGCTCGCGCGCGCGCGATCGCCTCGTCGAGCCGCTCCGGCGCAATACGCGACGCGAGCCCCGCACACGCTTCTGCCGTGCGCGCCTCCCACTCCCGATCCGGATCGGCGGCGTCCCAGTCGAAGCGTTCGAGCAGCGCGTGGATCGCAGTGCCGATCGCCGTCGCGATCTCGAAGTCCACCGCCGGCGCGCGCCGCGACGCTCGTGCCGCGCTCTCGACGCGATCCGCGGCGCTCTCGCGCGACGCCTCCGCCGACTTCTCCGACGCGCGACCGAGCATCGGACGTGCGGCTCGCAGCGCGGCGACCGCGTCCTGTGCCGCCAGCGACTCCGCGTCGGCACGGACGCGATCGAGGGTCGGCGGCGCTTCGGCAGCGGTCTCCGCCGCGAGCGCCGACACGGGCGCCTCGCTGCGGCCCAGGAAACGCACGCGCAGCGGGCCGGCGTCCCACGCGTCGGTGTCGGCTTCCACAGCCCGGTCGCGCGCCGCGTCGAGATCGGCCCCGCGCGTGGCGCGCACCAGCGCCGCGTGCGACTCGGGTCGCGAGGCGCCGTCGAAGCAACCCGCCATCACGAGACGCCGCTTCGCGCGCGTCAGCGCGACGTAGAGCGTCCGCACGCGCTCCGCCTCGTCCACGCGATCGCGACGCGCGCGCACCGCGCCGTAGCCGAGCGTCGCGACCTTGCGCCGATCCAGCGACACGCACCATTCGGCGACGCCGTCGCGCAGCTCTCCCGCGAAGGTCGCGCCGGCGGTGTTGCGTCCTTTGTGCATCTGCATCACGTAGACGACCTCGAAGTCGAGGCCCTTGGCGCCGTGGATCGTCATCACCTGCACGGCGTCCTCGTCGGAATCGCGCGGGCGGCCTTCCTGGAACTCGGTGTCGTCGTCGCGGCGGCTGCGCAGCGCGCGCAGCACCTGCGCGACGTCGGCGACGTGTTCTTCGAGCGACGCCTGCACCTCGCGGAAGAAGCGCGCGAGATTCGCGAGCCGGAACCGGCCGGGATGGCGCGCGGCGGCGGTCGCCTCGCAGAGCGTACGGTTGCGCAGCGCCTCGACGAAGCGATCGACGTCCTCCCGCTCGAAGACGCGCCGCAACGACGCGAGCACGTCGACCGCGTGCACGAGCGAGAGTTCCCAGCCCGCGAGGTCCGCGAGGCCCGGAACGTCACCGGAGGGCATCGCGCGCAGCGCCGCGTCGACGGCCGCCGCGACGCGCTCCCGCGCACCGGCGACGCCCTCGATCGCCTCGCGCGCGACACGCGGAAACTCCTGCGCCCAGAGCGGCGCCCACGCCGCGTCGGGCACGCCGACCCACGCCGAGCGCAGCGTCGCGACGAGCGCGATGCGATCGGCCGGATCCAGCACCGCGCACACGAGCGCAGCGGCGTCCTGCACCTCGCGCCGCTGGTAGTAGCTGCGATCGCGGTCGACCGTGTAGGGCACGCCCGCCTCGCGCAACGCGACGAGATATTCGTCGAGGCCCGTCGTCGATCGGAGCAGCACCGCCATCTCCCGCCACGCGACCCCCGCCGCCCGTTGCGCCAGCAGATCCGCCGCGAGATGCCGTGCCTCGAGCACGATCGCGTCGCGCGAGGCCGTCCTCGCGAACGCCCCGGAAGCGGCGTCCCAGCGCTGCGACGACCAGTACTCGAACACCGCCGGGGCGTCTTGCGCGCTCGCGACGAGACGCTGGAACTCCGGCTGCACGCCCTCCTCCGCGACCATCGCCGGCGCGACGACGCGCTCGACTTCGTCGAGCAGCGCGGGACCCGAGCGGTAGCTCACGCACAGCACGTGCCGTTCGGCGCCCGGCTCGGCGCACACGCGCTGCGCGAAGCGCATGTACGCCTCGATCTCGGCGTTGCGCCAGCCGTACACCGACTGTTTCGGATCGCCGACCAGGAACAGCGCGGGCCGCTCGTCCGGCGGTCCTTCGAGCGCCAGCGCGGCGGCGATCTCGCACTGCAACGCGTCGGTGTCCTGGAACTCGTCGACGAGGAGTTGGTCGATCGCACGGCGCTCGCGCGACGCGACCTCCGGATGCCGCACGAGCAGGTCGCGCGTGCGCCGCAGCAGCGCGTCGAAGCTCTCGGCGCCGACCGCGACGAGTCGCGTCTCGGCGCGCGCGACGAGCGGCGCCAGCGTGCGGTGCAACGACGCGAGCAGCGCGGGCTCGAGCGCGATCGCGTGTGCGATGCGGTCGTGCAGCGGGCCAGCCGCCGCCGCGAGCGACTTCGCGGCCGCATCGCCGAGCGTCGCGAGTTCGGTCTTGCCGAAGTCGTCGCGCGCCCACTCGCCGAGTCGCGCGACGATCGTGGCAGTCCAGACTGCACGCTTCCGTTCGTCGCACGCGGCGAGATCGACGTCGGCGGACAGGACTTCGCGAGTCGCCGCGACGGCGCCCTTCTCCTCGAGCGCCTTGGCGTTGCGCTTCGTCCCCGCGAAGCGGCCGCCCTCCGCGGCCGCGACCGCCTCTGCGGCCTCGCGCAGCGGCGACGCCCACGCCGCGACGCGCGTGGCGTCGAGCGGATCGGCGGCGACCGCCTCCGCCGGCACGGCCACCTCGAGCAGACCGCGCAGGATCGCCTCGACGTCGGCGGCCCCGATGCCGTCGTGGAGCAACGCCTCGAGGTCGGGATCGGCGCGCTCGCCCATCGCGCGCACCCGCGCCTCGACGACTTCCCGCGCCACCGACGCGCGCCCGTTTCCGCGCGCGTCGATCACGAAACGCGGGTGCAGCCCCGCTTCGAGCGGGTGCGCCGCGAGCAGCCGCCGGCAGAACGCGTGGATCGTCTGCACGTGCAGGTGATCGAAGGCGCCGAGCAGCGCGCGCGCGCGCGACCGGATCCGTTCCGGCGCGACCGTCTCGGGCGGCGCATCGAACCCGACCACCGGCTCGCCCGCGGCCAGCGCGGCGTACGCCTGCATCGCGCGCGACTCCATCTCCGCGGCGGCGGCCTCCGTGAAGGTGATCGCGGCGACGCGGTCGAGCACGCGCTCGGCGATCGCCTCGTCGGAAGCGGGCGCGCGTCCCTCGGCGAGCGCGAGCGCCGCGCGCTCCCAGCCCGCGCCGACGCTCCAGGCGAGGATGCGCGCGACGAGCACCGTCGTCTTGCCCGTGCCCGCGCCGGCTTCGAGCACGAGCGGCGCATCGAAGCGGCGCTGCGCCGCACGGCGCGCGGCGGCGTCGGCGCGGCGCTCGGCGGCGTCGCGATCGGTCATCGCGTCTCCTTCGCAGCGGGCGTGCGGCCGAGCCAGAGCAGCTCCGCCGCCTCGCGCAGCGGCGACGCGAGCGTCGCATCGGGGGCCACGGCCGCGTGCGCCCACTCGCGCAGACGACGCCGCGGACCGCTCTCGCCGCGCAGACACGCCGCGCGGACCTCGCACCAGGCGCAGGCGTCCGGTTCGGCGCCGCTCTCGACTTCGAGAAGGCGCGGCACGTGTGCGCCGGCGTCGTACGCGGCGAGCGCCGCGCGAGCACTCGCAGCGAAGGCGTCGGCGAGGGCAGCGTCGTCCGCCCGCGCGACGCGTTCGCACAGCGAGGCATCGATGTCGGCCAGGAGGAAGAGGAACCTGCCTTCGGCGCGCGCCGCGAGCGTGCGGGCGCCCTGCGCATAGGCGACGGCCTGCAGCGACGCGCCCCGCTGCACGTCGGCGAGGAAGTGCTCGGCGCGCTTCTCCTCACGAGCCGCCGTGTTCGGCGTGCGGCCCGTCTTGTAGTCGGTGAGGCGCAGCGCGAGGCCGTCGAAGTCGGCGCGATCGACGCGGAAGCCGATGCGCCGCGTGCGGCCGCGCGCGTCTTCGAGTTCCGTGTGCCACGCGAGTTCGGCGCCGACGACGGCGACCGGCCCGGCGCGCCAGTCGGCTTCGCGAGCTACGCCCAGCGCCGCCTCGGTCCAGCGCGCCAGCACGCGCACGAAGCCCGCGTTGTGGATCCCCGACTCGGCGGCGACGCGCGCCGACTCCTCGCGCACGATCGCGGCGAGGCGCTCGGGATCCGGCCACGCGATCGCGACGGCGCCGTTCCCGAGTGCGACGTCCAGGTCCGTGTGGACCGCGGCGCCCGCCTCGTGCGCGATGCGCTCGAGCGCGGCGTGCGCGGCCTGGCCGCGCACGCGCGGATCGAGGACCGGCAGCTCGGCCAGCGCGTCGTGAACCGGTTCGAGGCGGAGCTGCTTGCGCAGGAACGCCTGCCACGCACAGGCCGCGATCGCCTCGATGCGCGTGACGAAGAGCGTGTCTTCGTCCGCGCGCGCGCCGCTGAAGCCGAGGAACGGACCCGGCCGCGACGCCCGCGCGCGGCCGTCGCGCGCGCGCAGATCGGGATCGAGTTCCTCGAGCACGGCGAGCTGCACGCGCGCGATCGCAGCGACGTC